>NZ_PJPV01000055.1 GCF_002864045.1 Endozoicomonas acroporae | reverse complement strand
TCACCACCAATATCCAGGCATTTCACAGCCTCTTGGAGCCTGTCGGACTTAAGCGTCCGTAGCGAGGATTGCGAGAAATTGAGGATAAAAATTTCTGCTTCTGAGGAGAATAGCGGGGCTATTTGACGAAGAAGCAGGAATTTTTAGACCAATTTATCGCAACCGCACGACTGCATGGATGCAGAAGCTAGGGCAACGCAGGAGCAGTTGCCGCGTAGGAAAGTCTTAAGTCCGACAGTCTCCTCGGCGGGCTGTTAACAGGCAACCGAGGTAATGAATGTTCACAAAGGACATGACCATCGCTGAATTTGATCCGGAGCTGAAGGCGGCTATTGATGCAGAAACCCTGCGTCAGGAAGAGCATATCGAGCTGATCGCTTCCGAGAATTATGCCAGTCCAAGAGTTATGGAAGCTCAGGGCAGTGCGCTGACCAATAAATACGCTGAAGGCTATCCCGGCAAACGTTACTACGGCGGCTGTGAGCACGTTGATGTGGTTGAGCAGCTGGCCATTGATCGTGCCAAGGCACTGTTTGGCGCAGGCTACGCCAACGTTCAGCCGCACTCGGGTTCCCAGGCCAACTCGGCGGTTTTCATGGCGATGCTGAAGCCCGGTGATACGATTCTTGGCATGAGTCTGGCCCATGGTGGCCACCTTACCCACGGTGCCAGCGTCAGCTCCTCCGGCCGAATCTATAATGCAGTGCAGTACGGCATTACACCTGATACCGGTGAGTTGGATTACGAAGAAGTTGAACGCCTTGCCCTGGAGCATAAACCCAAGCTTATTATTGGTGGCTTTTCTGCTTACTCCAGGATTGTTGACTGGCAGCGTTTTCGGGATATTGCCGATAAGGTCGGTGCTTACTTCCTGGTTGACATGGCGCATGTTGCCGGGCTGGTGGCTGCTGGCGTTTATCCTTCGCCAGTGGGCATTGCTGATGTGGTCACCACCACCACTCACAAAACCCTGGGTGGACCGCGCGGTGGTTTGATTCTGGCCGCTGAAGATGAAGAGCTGAACAAGAAACTGAACTTTGCCGTCTTTCCTGAATCCCAGGGCGGTCCTCTGTGCCATGTTATTGCTGCCAAGGCTGTCTGCTTCAAAGAAGCGATGTCTGATGAATTCAAGACTTATCAGGCCCAGGTGGTCGAGAATGCCCGGGCCATGACCCGGGTGATGATGGAGCGGGGTATCAATATCGTGTCCGGTGGGACCGATGACCACCTGTTCCTGATGGACCTGATCGGTAAGGAATACACCGGTAAAGATGCCGAGGCAGCCCTTGGCCGTGCCAATATCACGGTGAACAAGAACGCGGTGCCTAATGACCCTCGTTCACCTTTCGTAACCAGTGGTCTTCGTATCGGTACTCCGGCTATTACCCGTCGCGGTTTTAATGAAGAAGACTCAGCAGCCCTGGCTGGCTGGATCTGCGATGTCCTGGACGCCCTGGGTGATGGTTCCGGTGATGCACAGGTGGAAGCAGCAGTGAAAGCCAAAGTGCTGGAAATCTGTTCGCGTCTTCCGGTTTACAAGTAACTGTTTGGTGGGGAACAGAAAGCCGCTGTGCCTTGAATGAGTGCAAGGTCAGCGGCTTTTTTTATAGATCGCAATTGAGGTCCTGAGGTTAAAAAACGGCTTTCTACGTTGAGTGCTTCAGTGGCTGAAACTGCTTCGGGTTCTGATATACGGTTAGAAACCGGGAACTTGTAATAAAACCGCAGCTGGTTATCATTGCTTTGGGACATATAGCAAATGGTGTCCCCTTATCCCCTCAAAAACTCAAGGATTAACTTGCTCAATGCATTGTCCATTCTGTGGTGCTGCTGAAACAAAAGTGATCGACTCGCGTCTGGTTGCAGAAGGCAGCCAGGTGCGCAGGCGTCGCGAATGCCTGTCCTGCATTGAACGTTTCACCAGTTATGAAACAGCAGAACTGCTGATGCCGAGGCTGGTGAAGCGGGATGGTACCCGTGAACCTTTTAATGAAGATAAACTGCGGGCGGGCATGTCCCGTGCCCTGGAAAAAAGGCCGGTAGGTGTTGAGCAGCTGGAAGAAGCGGTGAGCCGCATTACTCATCGCCTGCGGGCCATGGGTGAGAGGGAAGTCAGTTCCCGGATTCTGGGTGAAGAGGTTATGCGCGAATTAAAGCAGCTGGATGAGGTGGCCTATATCCGTTTTGCCTCCGTCTATCGTCATTTCAAGGATCTGAATGAGTTTCGGGAAGAGATCGACCGACTGGAGACTGAGGATCGGGATTAAATGCCTCTGATTCTGTTATTGCTGGCGATTCTGGTCCTGGTTTTTGGTCCCCAGTTCTGGGTCAGGCACACGTTCCGTAAATATGGCAGAGACCGACCGGATCTCCAGGGCACCGGCGGCGAGCTGGCACAGCACCTGATTGAACGATTCCAATTGGATGGCGTATCCGTTCGTGAAGGTCAGGAAGGTGAGGATTATTATGATCCGGAAAACCGGGTAGTTTCGCTCTCCTCATGGCACTATCGGGGGAAGACCATCGCTGCTGTTGCCGTTGCTGCCCATGAAGTCAGCCATGCCTTGCAGCATCAGGAGCAGCACCCCGGGTTTATGCGCCGTCAGCAGCGGGTAAAGATGGCCATGATGATTGAGCGGTTCAGCGTTATGGCCCTGATGGTGACACCTTTTATTTTCTTATTCACCCGGCTTCCCCAGAGTACCCTGATCACTTTGCTATTGGGCGCTTCCGGGATGATTGCCTCACTCTGGGTGCAATTGATGAACCTGCCCGTTGAGATGGATGCCAGTTTTAACAAGGCCCTGCCGATTCTGGAGGAAGGGTATCTTGCCAGAGACGATCTACCGGGGGCCAGAAAGGTCCTGAAAGCCGCGGCAATGACCTATGTTGCTGCGGCACTGGCAAGCTTGCTGAATATTGGACGATGGATAACTATTTTAAGACGATAAGCCGTTGGGCAAATGGATGCCTTTGGAATTGAGTTAAGTAGTTGGCCAAATGGAATCGTCTATTTCTGGCTAAGTGGGCAGTTACTATGCAAGGCACAACGCAGGGAGCCTAGCCGTAGCTATGTGACCGGAGCTTAAATATGGTCAGTTTATCCCTGCTGGTTCTGTTTGTTCCTACGTTTTTCTTTGGTTAAATCTGGCAGAATAAATCAACTGCCAGCGGAGGATCTGTTGCCAGAGAAAAATCTGTTTAATCTGTGGAAGGGGGGGGGTGGAGTTCTCCTCCCTCTCAGAATTCGAATGTCTTGTTTTAAATCCGCAATTTTTCTGGCGTAAAGACGTTGACGGTTCCCGGCATCATTACACTGGTTAAAATCATGGCATTTTACTCTGAATGTACCTCGTTTTTGATAACTCTTTGCTTCATTCCAATCTTTAAGGCACTCAAAGCAAATGTCATGGTCACAAAAACTGGCATCTGCGGGTGCATTCTCACGTGCATGGGGGCCTGACCGTCGAATGTGATTACAGCCTGAAGATCTCTCAATGAGGTTATCACATTTCGGGCATGGCCTGAATCTACTGTCATCCGCCTGGGCCATCTGGTAGACCTGCAGTTTTGCATTCAAATCAGAAAGCCGCTGTTCCTGACTTATGATATGTGCTTCATCACAACTCTTATTGAAATGGGGCTTTTCTTCACAGTTTGCGCAAAACTTGCGAGTACAGGGTACATAACCAATATTGCGTTTGTAAATTTGTCCAGAGCAGCTGATTACCGCCTGTTCAGGCTCTCTCAGGTTGACAAAATACTGTTCATTGCAGTCTCGGCATGTAGCATATTTTGTCACCACAGGGCCAAGCAATGGGGAAAACGGATCCCGGGCAAAAATCCGGAGTTGTGATTGCAGGTGGAAATCTTGCAGCATCTGCAAACATTCCGGGGATGATATCTGTGGAGCAAGCTTGTTGACGGGTATGGAGTGGTGTTTGGACGAATCGCACGTTGGGCAGGCTATGCCAACGCCATTTATTTCATCATTTGTTATGGGGTCTGCGATTCGATATTGAGTGTGCTGTGCCAGGCAGTCAGAGTGAATCCACGTTGATGTTTCACATCCGGGGATAATTGCTGCTTCTGGTGCACTTTGAAAATCACTCAGACAGACAGAGCATTGTGCATCGGTGGGTGGTTGAGTCTTACTTGCATCCGACGTTTCTTGTTGTAGAGGTTCCGGGTTTTGTGCCGCAGTAGATTCTGGCATGGGAGCAACAGGATTTAATAAATGGCGGGTTCCGTGCAGGTAGGCACCATCAGTTGCTCTCATTTCATAAGTTATGGTTCTGGGTATGTTGGGGTCAGCCTCTAAAACGGACTGTAAGGTACGATCCAGCCATGAAGCCAGGGCATCAGTATTCGGGTCTTCATTAGATCGTCCAATATTGTTAGAAGCATTACTGCTAGAAGCAGTACTGTCAGGAGCGATATTTAAATTGGAATTGGGAATCATATTTAGGTATTTAAATTCTTGATTTACTTTAAATAGACTAAATTTTGATCCCAAAGTTTCATTTTCTTTAAGTAATCTGTCTCAGTGTATTATTAATATCAATTATTCTTTGATTGCTGCTGCCCCGCCAGGGCAGTGACAGATCTCTCTTATCCAGCTCAAAACGTCCATCAATCAGCACATCAATGTATTGCACAACGTCCTGTTGAGCCTGACTGAGTTCTTCCAGCGTGTAGCCAGTCCAGAGCCAGATATTTTTCTGCGGATATTCAGCTTTTACCCGCTGAACCAGCTTCAGTATGCCGGATAGATTGCCGGGAAACAGTGGGTCTCCGCCGGACAGCGACAGCCCATCGCGCTTGATGCGGGAATCCCCCAGGTCGGCAATAATCCGGTCTTCCATGGCCTGGTCAAAAGGTATTCCCTTGCGGGCATCCCAGGTGGTGGCGTTATGGCAGCCTTGGCAGCGGTGTTCACAGCCACTGACAAACAGGGTGCAGCGGGTGCCTTCACCATTGACCACATCGATTGGATAGTACTGGAGATAGTTCATGCTCTTTGCTTTTCCATGGTACCTGTGGTGTTCGTTCCCGCGCAGAGCGTGTTGCAAAAGGTATAAAAGCCTTGAACCACAAAGGCACGAAGACACAAAGGAAGCCTTTTTTGTATGCTGAGCGTAGCTCAGACAAGCTCGGCAAAACCTTTGTGTCTTTGTGTCTTTGTGGTTTTTTTAAGGCCTTTCGCAACAACCTCAGAGCGAGGGAACGAGGCACCCGTATCAGAGGTGCTTCACCCGACGAACCACTTCTTCCTGCTTACCTTTAATAAACGGGCGGCTGTTCGGTTGACCCAGGTAGCCACAAACACGACGGGTTACGGACATCTTGTCGGAGTCACGGTTTTTGCACTGCGGGCATTCAAAACCACGGCTGGTGGCGTTGAACTCACCTTCATAATCACAGCTGTAGCAGGAGTCATTGGGTGTATTGGTGCCGTAGTATGGGACCTTGTCGTAGGTGTAGTCCCAAACGTTTTCCAGAGCCTTAAGGTTGTTGACCATGTTCGGGTACTCACCGTAACAGATGAAGCCACCGCTGGCGTGTTTGGGGTATACCTGTTCAAAGTCGACCTTGTCGTATGGGTTGACCTTCTTTTCCACATCCAGATGGAAAGAGTTGGTGTAGTAGCCTTTTTCAGTCACGCCTTGAATAACACCAAATTTCTTTTTGTCCAGACGGCAGAAACGGTCACACAGGCTTTCGCTTGGGGTTGAGTAGAGGCTGAAACCGTATCCGGTTTCCTGTTTCCACTTATTCACCGCGGCACGCATCGTTTCCACAATGGCAACGGCTTTCTGGCGCAGATCTTCACTGTCGTACAGATCACCAGAACCATTTTTGCCACCATAAAGGGCATTGATCGTCTCATGGATACCGATGTAGCCAAGGGAGATGGAGGCACGGCCATTTTTGAACATATCGCTGATTTTGTCATCGGGCTTCAGGCGAACACCGCAGGCACCTTCTACGTAGAGAATGGGCGCTACCCGTGCACGGACACTGTCCAGACGCTGGATACGGGTCATCAGGGCTTCTTTCGCCAGCTGCAGACGCTGTTCCAGCAGCTGGTAGAAGGTCTCTTCACTGCCTTTACTTTCAATCGCTATGCGGGGCAGGTTGAGTGAGACGACCCCCAGGTTATTACGGCCATCGTGAATCATCTTGCCGTCTTCTTCATAAACCCCCAGGAATGAACGACAGCCCATAGGTGTTTTAAAGCTTCCGGTCACTTCAACCAGCTTGTCATAGTTGAGAATGTCCGGGTACATCCGTTTGCTGGCACACTCCAGTGCCAGCTGCTTGATGTCGTAGTTCGGATCTTCAGGGCTGAAGTTCACCCCTTTTCTGATGGCAAAGACCAGCTTTGGAAAGACCGGTGTCTTGCAGTTTCTGCCCAGGCCACGAATCCGGTTTTTCAGAATGGACTGCTGCACCAGGCGCTCTTCCCAACTGGTACCGAGACCAAAGCCAAAGGTGACAAACGGCGTCTGACCATTGGCGGTGTGCAGGGTATTTACCTCATACTCCAGTGCCTGATAGGCGTCATAGCAATCCTTTTCGGTCATCTCCATGGCGTATTCACGGGCTTTTTCTTCATCACGGATCCAGCGCATACCTTGCTGCCGGTGCTTTTCAAAGGTTTTGCGTACGTAAGGTGCGTGAATACGGTCAATCTCATTGATGCTGGTACCGCCATAGATATGGCTGGAAACCTGGGCAATGATCTGGGCTGTGATGGCCGCTGCGGTAGTGATTGATTTGGGCGTTTCAATTTCCGCATTACCCATGCGGAAACCGTTGGTCATCATCCCTTCAATATCGATCAACATGCAGTTGAACATTGGGAAGAAAGGCGCGTAGTCCAGGTCGTGGTAATGGATTTCACCACGGTCATGGGCCGCAGTAATATGCTTTGGCAGAATATGCTGTCTGGCGTAGTGCCTGGCGACAACACCGGCCAGAAGGTCCCGTTGGGTGGGGATGATTTTACTGTCTTTGTTGGCGTTTTCGTTGAGCAGCTCTTCATTATCCTGGTTGATAATGCTCAGAATATCCCGGCTCAGGGCATTACGCGACTCACGTTCAATATCCCGGGTCTGACGATATTCAATGTATTTGCGGGCAGCGTTATGGTATTCGCTGCTCATCATCAGGTGCTCTACCTGATCCTGAATATCATAGATATCCACCAGTTCCAGACCTTCCACGGTGCTGGCTACTTTTTTCGCAACGTACTCAGCAAAGTCATGGTCTTTGATCTGAGCATCATTGAGGGCGCTGGCAACGGCTTTTACGATGCGTGGCGCATCAAAAGGCTGGCGTGAGCCATCGCGTTTGATGATCTCAGTCATGGTGAATCTCCGGACAAAATAGAGTAATGAGATATTGCGCCTTTTTGGGTGGAATATCTACAGGTGGTGGTATGCGTGTTTGGTTGACACTATATATGGTGTTTTGCGGCGACTATGATCTACTAAACTGTTTGATTCTGCAATATTGACAAAACGTAAATCTGCTGGGGAAAGCGCGGTTTTCATTCGGAAGTCAGGAGTTACTGACAGGGAAAGTCTCACATACCGTGTGGTTAAACACGATGAGCCTGCTGGAAATAGCACTCTGTAGGTATATGCCGAAATATTTCCATATCAAGCGGAAAATGACGGTGACTGTGCAAAACAGGTGCAGCATGCATGGAAAGCGCACTTCATCGCCATTTGGCAACGCTTTCCCGGTTCAGAATCGGTATTGAATAAAATGTAAAAAAATTTGGAATGAAGGAATTTTTTCTTGGAAAAGTGGTCGAATATTGAATCTATCGAAAACAATTTAGCAATAAAGTACAAAAATGGACCCATTTTCTCATTACCTTTTTTTTTCCCCTGAGGATTTTAACTGGCTCACTGAAACAACAATATGTGATGCAAAAGAAATTGGAATAAAAGATGGAATTTTCTGTGACAAAAAAGTTAAAGTGATTGATTCGGCTGATTCTGGCTATATTGCTGAAATGATCGAACGATATGGTGTTTTTGATTCACCCATTTGGCCAAAAATTAAGGAGATTCCTCCGCTATTTCCTAAGCCTGATGATCTTTGCCATATGTCCGCAGATAGTGAAGGAAATAAACGCCCACTATCTTCGCACCTCGAAAATTGCGATAAATCCGGAAATAGTGATATTTTCACAGAAATAAAAATGAATGAACCAGGTGCTCAGATAGCAAATTCAATAAAGGTCTTGCACACTGTCACGAAGTCTTTTCAGTGTAATCAATGTGAGAAGCGCTTTAATCGAAAGATGAATCTGCTAAAACACATCCGTATACACAAGGGCTTAAAGCCCTATAAGTGTCAGTTATGCAAAAGGAGCTTCACTCAATCCAGTAACCTGAAAATGCATATCCGCACCCATAATGGGGTGAGACCCTATAAGTGCGATAATTGTGACAAGCGCTTTGCCCAAAGAAGTGACCTGAAAAAACATACCCGTATCCATACCGGCGAAAGGCCCTATAAGTGCGAGGTGTGCGAAATGAGCTTCAGTATGGCCAATGGCCTGACAAAACATAGCCGCATACATACCGGCGAGAGGCCTTATACGTGCAAGGTTTGCGAAAAGAGCTTCAGACTCGCCAATAGCCTGAGTAAACATAGTCTCATACATGCCGGTGACGGTGGTACTTTTAAGTGTGAGGTGTGCGAAAAAAGCTTTGCACTTAAGACTTATCTAACTAAGCACCAGAAAACCAAACGCCATTTGCAAAAACAGGCTGAACTGTCATCAACCTAACCATCAGGAAATACTGGTCGCTGTCCTCCGGACAGGCAAACGGCCGTTTATGAAAAACAATTATAAAATTTACGTCATCTTTGTGGCAGGGATATTGATGGACTCTGTTGATGATGCGATGATTTGCGCCTTTTTTTGTATCTGTCCTGAAATGGAGAGAGGAGATTGAGTTGAGCGCTAGTTCTGGAAAAGCATCCCTGGCCAATTGCGAGTTTGATCAGCAGCAGGAAACCGTATTATCTGCCTATCTGGCATCACGCCCTGGCGGGAAAAGCGGTCAGGTTATGACGCTGCCAGCCATCAAAGGCCTGATGTTTGCCATTGCCAACTCACCGGTTAATGTTCCGCCGGATCGTTGGATGACCCTGGCGCTGGCGACCAAAACACCAGAGTTTGAATCCCCACAGCAGGAAGATGATATCCGCCATATTCTGTTTAACCTGCTGGATAAAACCAGAAAGACCATCACGGGTGGTTTTGAGGTACTGCCGGAAGAGTGCCGGGCTGACGATGTTTATTGTTCAGAATTTTCCCGCCTGCAGGAATGGGCGACAGGTTATGGGCAGGGCTGTCAATTACTGATGGATGTCTGGATCCAGGTGCTGAAGCATCCCGGGGTTCAGCCTATGGAAGAGTCCTGGTCCAGCTGCATGGTGCTGCTGAACGTCTGGAGTCGTGCAGACAGCCTGCTGGAAAAAGCCAAAAAGAAAGATGGCCCGGATGTGAATAAGATGCTGCAGGCAATGCCAGCGGTGGCCCGGGAGATGGCGGTGATGTGTCACGATATTCGCGAGATCTGGCAAAAGGCCCTGGAAAAGCCCGCTCCGGTCAAGGTGACCAAAGTTGGCCGCAATGACCCGTGTCCATGTGGCAGCGGCAAAAAGCACAAGAAGTGCTGTGAAAAGGCTTAAAAGAAAGAACTGTTAACCACAAAGGCACCAAGACACAAAGTAACGGCATTTTGATGGTAATGAATTGGCTCGCAATAATTCCGACATTCCTGAGCCTTGAAACTCCGTTCGTCCTGAGCCTGTCGAAGGGCGTATACTCCGGCCTCGATTATCGTGCCAGTCACCCTTCGACTCCGCTCAGGATGAACGGAGACCGAGTTTAAAATGTCGGAATTATTTAAGGACAATTCCTAAGAACTTCGCTCTTACCTTCTGTTGCTCTTCTTCGTGTCCTCTGTGCCTTTGTGGTGCAAAAAAAGTTTTTTAAGTACGCCCGTCTTCCCCTTCGCCCACCGTGCGCAGCCCGATATCTGATCGTTGCACGGTTACCCGCTCGCCCGGCAGTTCGGCTGGTGCTTTATAAAAGTGCAGTTCCCGTTGCGGGAATGGAATGGTGATGCCCTCCCGGTCAAACCGGACTTTTACTTCACGGGTAATATCCCAGTATACATCCCAATAGTCGTCTGTTTTTACCCAGGGACGAACGACAAAATCCACGGATGACTCATTGAGCACATGCAGACGAATCATATGCTCTGGCGTTTTCAGAATTTTCGGGTGGCTGCTGACAATATCTTCGAGAATCCCTTCTACCTGCTCAACATTGTCGCCGTAGGCAACCCCGAAGACCATATCAACCCGGCGAATGCGTTCCGAGGTGATGTTTTTGATGGTTTCTCCCCAGATCTTGGCATTAGGCACCATAAAGACCTGGTTATCGAAGGTGCGAATGGTGGTGTTGACCAGGCTCATCTTGCCGACTTTGCCGGCAACACCGCCTGCCTCAACAAAGTCACCCACATCAAAAGGGCGGTAGATCAGGATCATCATTCCGGAGGCGAAGTTGGACAGGGTATCCTGCAGGGCAAAACCGATGACAATACCGGCAACACCGAGACCGGTCAGTACCGGTGTCAGGTCCAGACCTACCTGTGCCAGCGCGAACAGGAGGCCAAAGATGATCACCAGGTTACCACCAACATTGATAAAAAATTCCTGAACCAGTGTACTGAAACGGGCTTTTTTATGGGTGACGGCACGGGATATTCCCCGCCGAACCAGACGCGCTAACACTATCGCTGCCGCCAACAGAGCGGCAAACAGGAACAGGCGGGAGAGGATGCCACCCAGATTGGCTTTGAACCAGTGCGTCAGGTCGTCCCATAGCCCGACAATTACCGTACGCAGCGTATCAATGTTAACCACGGCTTCGGCCAGATTGCCGGTCGCCTTGAAGATCAGTTCATTGTAATGATCCACCGGCAGCTCCTGTTCTTCCATCATCATCACGATCTGCCTCAGGTTGGCGACTGCGCTGCGCACCAGGCGATCCTGGCTGGCAATTTTACTTTCCAGAGAGCTGCGGGCATCAGCAGGAAGGGATTTAAGCTCGGTCTGTAACAGCTCTTTCTGACGGTTGTTGTTGCGCAGGTAGGCAGCCATAAACTCGGCATAGCGAGTGATCTCATGGTCAAGTTTCTGCTGTAACGCGGTGGTATCAACCTGCCAGCTTTTCAGTAAATTCAGGTTATCCAGTCTTTCGCTCTGTAACCAATTGATATAGGCGTAGAAGTCATTGATATTGAACAGCACCAGCAATTGCTTGTCCGTTTCAGCCTGTTCGTATTGCTCAAACATTTTACGCAGGTCGGATGAGGCGGGGGTCAGTCGGGCTTCAAAAAAGCGATTTTCTGCGTTCACCACCTCCTCGCCCAGTTGCACGGCGGCTGTTGTATTAACGGCCTTAACCTGGTCCAGGAAGTTATTTACCCGTTGCGTGGTCGTGCGAATATCGGAGACGATCTGCTGCTGAATCAGGTCGCGGTTCATTTCTGATGTGGTTGTCTCCCAGCTGGCTTCCATCTGAAGCACGCGCTTGCCGGTGGCTTTAATATCCGTTATTACCGCAGCATGAGCATCAATCAGCTCCGTTGGTAACGGTGGCTGGGGAGCGGTGATGTTGGCAAAGGCGTTGAAGGAAAAAAACAGAAATATCCAGACAAAGTTTCTGAACATCGGAAGTCTCCGAAAGGAACATCAGACGCTGTTCCAGTTTAGGTGTTGATTGTTGGCGCTACGGGAAAATTTGTGGGCCAGAATTTTACCTCTGCTTTGTTTAAAGAGATATGCTGATGTTGTATTTCGAGCAAAATACTGGTTCTGGAGGAGAGAGAAGGCTGGCAAAAGCCAGCCTTTGGATGGTTATTTCAGATGGATTGTCAGGTTTGGCTGATCACTGTGTTTAACCGCCCCTTCATCATAGTTCCAGAGGGAGGTCACGGTTTTCGTTTCTGTATAGAAACGCACTGCCTGCTTGCCATAGGCATGGAGGTCACCCATAAACGAACCTTTCCAGCCAGTGAATGAGAAGAAGGGGAGGGGGACAGGAATAGGAATATTAATCCCTACCTGACCCACTTCAATGTCACGCTGGTATTTACGGGCAGCAGCACCAGAGCTGGTAAAGATTGATGTACCATTGCCGTATGGGCTGGCATTGATCAGCTCAATGGCTTCCGCCAGTGTATCCACCGTTATGCAGCAGAGCACCGGGCCAAAGATCTCTTCCCGGTAGATGGCCATCTCCGTGGTGACATCGGTAAACAGTGTTGGCCCGACCCAGTTGCCTTCCGGAAGTCCGGCAACCGTGCAGTCACTGCCGTCCAGCAGGCAGGTTGCGCCTTCTTCTCTGCCTTTGGCGATTAACCCCAGTACACGATCTTTGGCGGCTTTGGAAATGACCGGGCCGTAGCCGGCTTTGGGGTCGTCCCAGGCACCCGGTTTAACAACGGATAGCTGGTCTTTTAACTCCTCAATCCAGTGTTTACTGTCCCCGACAAAGACCGCCACGCTGATGGCCATGCAGCGTTGACCGGCAGCCCCCACAGATGCCCCAACAAGACCATTTAATACCCGGTCTTTGTCGGCATCGGGCATGATCACCATATGGTTTTTCGCCCCCGCCATACACTGGGCACGCATCATATTTGCGGTGGCTGTCTGGTAGATGTATTGACCAACAGCTACCGAGCCTACAAACGACACCGCTTTGGTATCAGGGTGATTCAGGAGGTAGTCTACCTGCTCTTTACCGCCGTGAATGGCTTGCAGTACCCCCTTGGGAGCACCCGCTGCCACAAACAGCTCAATCAGGCGCATCACCGTGAGTGGTACCTGCTCTGAGGGCTTCAGAATAAATGTATTGCCAGCGGCAATCGCCAGAGGGTACATCCACAGTGGAATCATGGCCGGAAAGTTAAATGGGCTGATACCAACACAAACGCCCAGGGGCTGGGTATAGCTACAGGTGTCGATATTACTGGCAACATTCTCAACGGTTTCACCCATCATGGCTGAAGGGATATTGGCCGCCTGTTCGACCACTTCAATACCACGCCATACATCGCCCCTGGCATCAGCAAACGTTTTGCCGGTATCCAGGGAAACCAGTTCTGCAAGGGCATCATGGTTGTCTTTAAGCAGGGCGACATAGCGCATCATCAGACGTGCACGGTCCGATACCGGGACATCCCGCCACTGCTTAAAGGCTGCTTTGGCACTTTTCACGGCTTTTTCCATTTCGGCTTCGGTGGCAAAGGGCAGTTCCGCCAGCAGTTCCTGGGTTGCAGGGTTGGTGACAGAAATAAACTGTGAGCTTTCACTGGCGATGAATTCGCCATCAATAAACAGGGGGATTCTATTGGGCATGGGATTACCTGTCTTATTTTATGATTAAGCGTGTTCTTCCCTACCGTTACTAAAAACCTACGATAATCAAGATTATCTGGGTTTATCTACACCGTCAACGCAGCTGCATACCGAAATATGTCTTACGCTACTCTTATGTAGGGTTTAGGGTCTGGGCGACCCCGTCGAGCTGTAACGTGTCTCGACCATAATTATCTAAATTCACACTGGCATTATGGTCACGATCATGATGAGTTTTGCAGTTTGGGCACTCCCACTCCCGAACGGATAACAACAGGCTGTCGTTTAGAAAGCCGCAACCTGGAACAGAACACCGCTTAGAGCTGGGAAAAAAACGGTCTGCAACAACCACCTGACAACCCCGTAACACTGCCTTGTACTCAATAAACTGACGCAACATGCCAAAGCCTGCATCATTAACAGCCCTTGCCAGTTTACGGTTTCTGGTGGGGCGGCCTTCCGTCATGCCTCTCACATTCAGATCTTCAATGGTAATGACCCTGAAGTTGGCAGTGAGATAGTCGCTAACCTCATGCAATACAGCCAATCGCTGGTTACTCACACGATAATGAAGTTTGGCAACGGCTCGCTTGGCTTTCGCAGAGCGGTTGCTTCCCTTCGTTTTGCGGCTTAAAGCCCGTTGTTTTTGTCCCAGACGTTTCAGCGAGAGCTTTAGCTTCTGATTGGCAGCGAAGGTTTTACCATTTGAGCAAACCGCCAAATCCCTGATGCCAAAGTCAACACCAACCGATTCTTCCTCTTGAGCTTTTGGGTCGTAGTCTTGAGTATCAATCAATATGGAAGCAAAGTATTTACCCGCCCGTTTACTGATCGTGACCTGGCAAGCGGTGCCAGTAAATCTCAGCGCTTCACGCATTTTGATTCTGGTTTTGAGTTTTTCTATGCGCAGGGTTCTGCCATGAACACCAAACTTGGGTTTTTCACGTAAGGAAAAGCTGTCGTTTAACCCGCGTTTTTTAAACCTTGGGTATCCTGCTTTATTGCCGTTTTTCACCCGACGGAAAAAATGGGTAAATGCATTATGAAGGTCATCGACGGTATTACGTGTTACACGTTGACTGACTTCTGCATACCAGGGAAATTCAATTCGAAGTTCTTTGTATTTTTCATGGGCGGCCTGCTTCGACCACCTGACTCCTTCCTGACTAAAGTGAGCCAGCAACTGGTTGAAGGCATGGCGACGGGAACCGCAGGCACGATCCAGATAATCTGCCTGTTGCGCGGTTGGTCGCAATTCAATCTTGTGTGCCAGCAACATCTTTCAGCGTTTCCAGCATTTTTTTGTGCTTCTTGCTTCGGCTGCCATACAGTCTTGCACTAAAAACGGTAATGATTTCCAGTACATCATTGGCAAGTTCTTCCGGTTGGCCGGCCCCCTCGAATGAGGGTTGGTCGCCTTTATGTATGATAACGATCTCAATGCCCTGTATCTCACAGAGAGCAAACACCAGCTCTGCACCAAACCTGAGTAACCTGTCTTTATGGGTTAACACCAGTCTTGTAATCTGGCGTTTCATAATCAACTCAAGTAACTGGTTGAGCCCTTTCTTCCTATAATTCATGCCTGAGCCAAGGTCACGAATAACTTGCGTTCGCCAACCTTTGGCAGCGCAGTACGTTTCCAGCAGCTCTTGCTGCCGGTCAAGATCTGCCCTTTGGTCATGGCTGGATACACGGCAGTAGCAAAGTGTCGGGGCGGACTCATTGCTAATACCCATCAACTCGGATAAATCATAATATCGAGTCCCCCCCTTGGTTTTTCTGGCGGGCAATAACTCGCCTGTACTCTCCCACCGTCTAAGTGTGGAGTGGTCAGTACCCAATAAGCGGGCAGCTTCACCAATCTTGACTAATCTCTTATTCATAACAACAGATTATGGTAGATAATCATAGATTATTCAAAGCTGTTTAAAGCCCAGAGGATGTGGCGTTGCCGGGCGCTCTTGCGGCCGCGTAGCAACTCCAGCTCCTTTGGGGATATAGCCAATACATCTTAATGGCAGGCTCAAAGGGTTTGCCATTTGAGCCTTTCTTTCTATTGATAAACAGAGATGGCGGCTTTTACCGCTTCGCCGGGTGTGAACCTGTGGCCCTGTCTCAGCAGCGCAGATTCCAACGCTGAGAGACAGTGCAATACATTGGTTTGATTAGCGGCATACCCCATCAGGCCGATCCGCCACACTTTGCCGGCAAATGCGCCGAGACCTGCACCAATCTCCAGATTATATTCCGCCAATAGTTGCTGTCGAACCGCAAGGTCATCGACACCTTCCGGTATGACCACGGCATTCAGCTGAGCCAGTCGCTCCTCTTCAGGAACCAGCATTTCCAGTCCCATGGCGGCCAGTCCGGCAACCAGTGCCTGATGATGTCGCTGGTGCCGCTGCCAGCGGTTTTCCAGCCCCTCTTCCTGCAACAGGCAGAGCGCTTCGTGCAAGGCGTATAATTGGTTGACGGGTGCCGTATGATGATAGGATCTTTTGCCATCCCCCCCCTCATCTTGAAACCAATAGCCCATAACCAGGTTCATATCGAGAAACCAGCTGCGTACGGGTGTTTTTCTGGCCTGGATTTTCTCCACAGCGGCTTCGCTGAAGCTGACCGGTGACAAGCCGGGAACACAGGACAGGCACTTCTGGGAACCGGAATAAACGGCATCGACTCCCCACCCATCGACTTCCAGCTCTGAACCGGCCAGCGAGGTTACGGTGTCGACAATGGTCAGGCAATTATGCTTTCTGGCCAGCTGACACAGTGTTTTTGCATCCGAACGTGCACCGGTAGAGGTCTCGGCATGAACAAAAGCCAGAACTTTGGCATCGGGGTGGGCGTTCAGTGTTTCTTCCACGGCTTTTGGGTCTACTGCACGCCCCCAGTCGGAATCGACGGTAATCGCGGTACCGCCCATGCGTATGACGTTTTCTTTCATCCGGCCGCCAAAGACACCGTTTATGCATACGATTACCTTGTCGCCTTCTTCGACCAGGTTGGCAAAACAGGCTTCCATTCCTGCCGAACCGGGTGCGGAAATGGGCAGTGTCAGCCGGTTGCTGGTCTTGAAGGCATATTGAATCAGTGACTTCAATTCATCCATCATCCGGATGAACTCAGGGTCAAGATGCCCAATGGTGGGGCGCGCCAGGGCTTCGGTAATTCTGGGGTGAACATCTGAGGGGCCGGGGCCCATCAGGGTACGTTTCGGGGGGTGAAAAGGGGCGATAGTCATAACTGCCTGTTATTCTCCACTTATGGGCACTGCTGTCGTGTAGAGCGTGCCAGTCTATTATTCTGGGGAAGCCTGACAGCAGAGGGCTTGTCAGGCAGGGCTTTCAGTTGATGTTGCTATTCGGCTCGCTTCAATACTACTTCGGGCAGCGGATATTCATCAACAACGACCTTACCAGAGGACGGCATGATTTCCGCTTTGCCTTTCACAACGGTTTTACCATTCTGGTTGATCACATTGGTCGAGACGGTTGCACGCTTTCGTTGTTCATTGATTTCCAGAATTTCCAGCTCAACCGTTACCGTATCACCGACTTTTACCGGGCGCAGGAATTTTAGCTCCTGGCCCAGATAGATACCACCGGGTCCCGGCAGTTTTGTCGCCAGGGCACAGGAAATCAGTGAGGCGGTCCACATGCCGTGGGCAATACGACCTTCGAACTGGGTGGTTGCGGCAAATGCCTCGTCCAGATGAACGGGATTAGTATCGCCGGATACTTTGGCAAACAGCAGGAGGTCTTCGTCGGTCAGTGTGCGGGTCAGGCTGGCCCTGGTGCCAATGGTTAATGCTTCGAATGGGATGTTTTCCAGCTTGCGCATAAGTAAAGGCTCTATTGCTTTGTTAAAGTATGGGTAACTGTTTTGTCAGAACGGTCTGAGCGTATATTTTCATTGGCAATGATTATCGCACCTTTTGTGGTGTGTCGGGTACCGGAGGACTGCCGTCATGGTTTTTTCCTGACCACTGTTTGCGTCTTGGTGGAAAGGTTAACACTATGGCTGGAGTGACTGAATCAGAAGTTGGAGCCGTTATTCTTTAGCCGTGGGGGGGGCTGTGTGCCGGGCCTCACATCCAGTGCTAACAACTCAGTCAGAGAGATTATTCCTCTGCTTTTCGGGGCGGTTTTTATGGATGGCTGGTCACCCAGATCGTAGTGGACAGATGTTGCTTTTGTGGTCATTCCGTGCAGCTTCTTTTTGATAAACCAGGGGATCCTGTCTGAAATGGCAAGAGAGTCGATCTTCAACGTTTTATTTCCTGAGGGCAGGTTTCTGAACCGAGTGTGATTTGACTGCAGTGCCCGGATTACTGTTTTCTCAATTTGCTTCTGCAGTAGCGGTAATTGTTTGTCACTCACCCCATGTGCAGTGAGGGTGTTTAAGTCTATATCCCCACCCGTGATATCCAAATGAATCATTATGCCCAGCTGATTATTACCTGCTTTTTTTCCGGTGATTTTTTTCCTGGCTGAATCAGGCAGTTGTTGCATAAACTCCGCTAATTTAGCAAAAGGAATTTGTACCATAATATCCAGCGAGCCACTCATATCTTCATCCAGCGTCATCTGACCAGTCTGTATATGAAATGGGCCTGCGTTGTTGTCACTGAACTTAAGATTGTCAAAAAAGATAGTTGGTTTCGACGTCTGGTCCCCAACCAGATTACTGTTCAGACCCGCATGTAGATCAAGCAATGACAGGTTGGTCTCTTCAGGAATGTATTCGGACATAGCCGGTGCCAGGCTGTTCAGGTTTCTGACTTTGATATTCGTGATCTGTGACTTCAGCCGGGCACCGGTCTCTTCCTGATTCCAGAATGTTGACATTGCCGGGGAGTCATCCAGATCAGAAACAATAGCTCCTGGCAGGTGATGCTTTAGCCCTGAGCAGTAGCGGTTGATTGACGCAGCGATTAATGACAGAAGGTTGCTCTCACCAACAAGCTCTGGCTGATTGATTTCAATAGCGAGTGTGACAGGTGCTTCCCCGGAAGCTTCTGCGGAACCGGACGGGTAATAGTCAACATCAAAACTGAGTTTGTCGGCACTGATGGTCAGGCTTTCTATCCCATTACCGTGCCTGTCAGTTCCCTGAGGCCTGACAATACCGGGCTGTATACCTTCAAGATGTATATTTCCGATCTTTATAATGGGTTCAACTTTGTCGGCGCTGTTATTATCCGGAGCCTGAGATGATGAAGTGGCAGAGGTATTACTCTGGTGACTTCTGCCACATATCGTTCCTTCCGGGCTATCCTTATTTGCACAAAGTTCCAGCTTTCCTTTGGTGATATGGATGTCCTGCTGTTTGCCCATATAGAGTTTGACAAGGGACATGCCGAGTGCCCGCAATTCTGATTTCGGGACTCCAACCGTTTTAATGCCAGCTTTGGCCAGTGCCCAGCCAAGCAGATCAACTTTGCTGTCGGCTATGGCCAAACCGTTTTCATCTGCCTGCTCCCCTGCTGCCGCAAGCCCGGCCTGTGCCAGAGAGGCGGCAAAACCCATGGTTCCAATGCCAAACTTTGCAACCTCAGATACTCCCTGACCTAACGATGACCAGCCTTCACTGAACGTCTGATAAGTTGTGTTGGCAAGATCGTATGAAAATAACGCCACTGCCCTGGCAACTTCTCTGGCTGGTGCTGTCAGCCAGCCAAGGTAGGAGGTTGGCTCTGTTGGAACCGCTGAGCGTTGATGAAGACCTTTTTGGGGAACCTCATTGACAGGTATTTCCCGCAAACCCCGGGTTTGAGAAATAGTCTGGTGGCTGTTTGAGGTATCAGGGGGACTCAGATTGGCAATAAACTGGCTCTGCGCTGGTCCGCCGATACCTGAAGATCTGTTCATAGTTCAGAAATCGGCGGCTTATGGATATTGTTAACTGTGCTTTTCAAGCCAGATGCACAGCTGATCAATCACTTCCTGATGGTTGGTTTCATGAAATAATTCGTGTCTGGCACCTGGGTATAGTGTCAATGTTGTATTGCTGTGACCAGAACTGATCCATGCCTTTTGCAGGTTTTTTAAGCCATCCGGTGCGCTGACAGGGTCTTGGTCTCCCCCTATGATCAGTACTGGCAGCTGATGGTTGATTTTCTTTAACAGGCTTTTTGAACTGATTTCCTGCAGTCCCCCGAACAGGTCATGCCAGAGCTGGTTGCTGCAGCGAAAACCACAAAGAGGGTCCCTGACATATCGCATAACCGATTCAGGGTTGCGGCTTAACCAGTCAAACTCTGTCGTATTGGGTTTAAAGCGGTTGTTGTATCCGGCAAATGTCAGTTGGTGGATGACAGGGCTGTGCCACATCACTCCCTGGCGCAGGGTTTCAATTTTGGCGACCAGCCGGGCGAGCATCAGCAATGGCTTTGTCACCAAGTTTGACCCAGAGAGAATGGCACCGGATATATTTGGGTTATGCCTGCCCAGATAGCTTTGCAGGATATAACTGCCCATGCTGTGACCCAGAAGAAAGCAGGGTAGAGTCGGGTGCTGGGCAAGGGTGTGGTCAACGACCCGCTTCAGGTCCTGAACCACATTATTCCACCCATCATGGTTACCAAAATGCCCCTGGCTGGACGTTTTATTGTTGTTGATGGTTGCGCCATGCCCGCGATGGTCATGGGCATAGACATGAAACCCTCTTCTGGTCAGCTGCTCCGCCAGCTCCTGGTAGCGGGCACTGTGCTCAGCCATGCCATGACTGATATGGAGCACAGCCTTTGGATTTTTTTTCGCCAGCCACTGGTAAACCGGAATACGGTGGTGGCCTGATTGGCTATTGATGGTTACCAGTGATGGTGGCGATTCCGGTTGGGTCATGCAGCGTCCTTGAATAGGCTTTTAGATTGATTATGCTTAACATCTGAATTGAATGGAAACTGGCTCGAGTATTTTTACGTTTATTTTATCGAAGTGTGGCTGAAGGTTGTCCGTAGTGATCACGGACAGTGCTTCTACCTCAATCATCTGTTCAATATCAAAAGAGGTGGCATCACCGGAGCGGTTATCGATCAGCTTGTATTTTTGCAGTGATAAAATCGTCCTCACTGACACATCACCATTATCAAGAACTCTTGTTTCCGTTCTTATTTGTCTTTCAGGCATAGACAAACTCAGGTTTTTACCAATGAAATACAGATTTAATAAATTGTGGAAAATATTGGCAGATCGTTGGCTACAGAGAAAAGTAAAAATGTGTATCTGTTTATGAGAGCGCAGGATCTTGTCAAGTTTTGCTTCAATCAGGGATTGGAATAGCTGTTCACGAGTATCATGGTCTGTAAGGTTCCCTGTGTCAAAGGTCATTTGGTCGATAATAACACCACTCTCCTCCCTTTCCTTGAATGAGCAGGTTTTTGTATTGCTATAAATGCTAAGCAGGGGGCGGTCTGACGGAGAGTAAATGTCAATATTCATGCCTCTTAATAAATCATTGGAAAAAATGTCACTTAATTTCGTGCTGGAGGAGATTTTGAGATCTTTTTGATATTCTGTTTTCAGGTGCAGGTTGCACTCATCCAACTCTTTGCGCTCCAAATCGTCCATTGACATTGAGTAGTGGTTTTTTGACAGATTGGTTAAATGTCTTTTAATATCCAGGCCGCTATTGATACAGGCTTCGACCTGATCAAAAACTGTGGTCATCGTTGTTATACTCCGGGCGGGATGGGCCGGGGTTGTTAAATGGTGTTCCACTGACTTTCTGTCCTCAGTAAAGCGTTGAATAGCGCTGCCCGGGTTGTCACCGAATGTTATCAGGTAGTAATTTGTCAGGGTTTGTAATTGCTCATCCCGGGATAATGTCAGCTCATTTAACTGGTTCAGAAATTTGCTCATTCTATTTGGCGAAAGAAGGCTGCCAATAAAAACCTTAATGGCCCCGGTTTCGGTAATATGCTGCCAAAGACGTATAAATTCCTTAACGGGTTTGGTCATCTCAGGATCCCCGGATAAACAAGGCGTACTGTTACTGCAAAGGGGCTTTGCCCGTTTTCTCTGGAGCGATGACACGGGCCACCGCTGACTCACTACTGGCTGAAGAAGAGGTACCGTGGGGGAGATCAATCTATCAGAAAGATTGGTGCTCAGTGATGAATTTATGGGGCTTGAAGACTGAGGTTGTGCTGTCTTCAGTGGTCGTTGTACTTTATTGCTATCAGATGGTGGCGTGTAAGTGCCTGTTAGCAGGTGATTGCCGCTTATTCTGTCCATTGGCTTTTCTCTTGTGAATACTATTGTTCAAGCCTTCGTTGAAAGCAGGTTAGAAGTATTTACCGCAGGTCGTCTATCAGGAGCAGAAGAAAACTGATAATCTCGAAAAATTTTCCAATGCGATAGTTGCAAGACAGGTTAAACAGTTTGCGAGCCAGTTCTTATTCTATACAGCTTCAACATGGATGCGGGAGGCTTACCCCATGACCACCGGTTTCTGGAAAGACAAGTACCCGGAAGGTATTCCTGCAACGATTGATGTTGGGCAGTATCGCTCAATTATTGATGTACTGGAGTACAGCACCCGCAAGTTTGCCAGCAAACCGGCATTCAGCAACATGGGGCATGAGCTGAGCTATTCCCGCCTTTATGAGCTTAGTGGTCATTTCTGCAGTTACCTGCAAAATCACACCGGTTTGCGCCCCGGCGATCGTATAGCCATTATGCTGCCCAATGTCATGCAGTTTCCTGTGGCGGTCTTTGGCGCACTGCGTGCGGGATTGATTGTGGTGAACACCAATCCTCTCTACACCGAACGTGAGATGGAGCACCAGTTCCGCGATTCCGGTGCCAAGGCGCTGGTGGTGCTGGCCAACATGGCGCACATGGCTGAGAAGGTGATTCCCAAAACGGCCATCAAGCATGTTGTGGTGACGCAGGTCGGCGATATGCTGCCTACCTTTAAGCGGACACTGGTGAATCTGGTGGTCAAACACGTTAAGAAAATGGTGCCGGATTATTCGCTGCCATCGGCGGTGTCATTTACCACTGTTCTCAGTCGGGGAGCCTTGCACCATTGCACGGATATTCGCCGGGAAAATGATGATGTTGCCATCTTGCAGTATACCGGTGGTACGACAGGTATCGCTAAAGGTGCCATGCTGACTCACCGTAATATTCTCAGTAATATGTTCCAGGTCAAGGCGCTTGTTGGGGGTAATTTGCGGGAAGGTGAGGAGCTGATTATTGCGCCATTGCCCCTTTATCATATTTTTGCTTTTACCGTGCACTGCATGGTGGCTATCTTGCTGGGTGAGCACAATATGCTCATCACCAATCCCCGGGATATGAAATCCTTTATTAAGGATTTGACCGGTAAGCCCTTCAGTATGTTTATTGGGCTGAATACTCTGTTTGTTGGTCTGATGAATCAGGAAGCCTTCCGTCGTCTTGATTTCTCCTATTTGAAAAACACCATTTCCGGCGGTATGGCACTGCAACTGGATACTGCAGAGCGATGGGAAAACCTGACCGGCAGTCGTATCTGTGAAGGCTATGGTATGACGGAAACTTCGCCGGTGGTGACGATCAACCCACTGGGTAAAATTAAACTGGGTACCATTGGTCTGCCGGTGCCGTCCTGTGAATTGAAGCTGGTTGATAGTGATGATCAGGATCTGCCCATTGGAGCAGTGGGTGAACTCTGCATAAAAGGGCCTCAGGTGATGAAGGGCTACTGGCAGAGTGAGCAGGCCACTGAAGCGGCGATGCCGGATGGCTGGCTGAGAACCGGCGACATTGCCCGAATAGACGAGGAAGGTTATGTCACCATTGTCGATCGCAAAAAGGACATGATCTGTATTTCCGGTTTCAATGTGTACCCGAATGAACTGGAGGAGGTGCTTTCTGCCCATCCCGATGTCTCTCAGTGTGCCGTGATCGGGGTTCCCGATAAACGTTCGGGAGAGGCGATCAAGGTGTTTGTGGTGTCCAGTAATCCGGAACTGACCAAAGAAGAAGTGATTCACTTTTTCCGGCAGAACCTGACGGGCTATAAAGTACCCAAAATGGTTGAGTTCAGAGATGAGTTGCCCACGACCAATGTGGGTAAGATCCTCCGTCGTCATTTGCGTGATGAAGAGCTGGCAGCCCGGAGCCGCCGGTAGTGGCAAGTTCTGCTTGGGAATTGTCCAGGAATAACTTCCTCTTTTTTGCCACGGAGGCACGGAGTTACAGAGAAAAGATGTTTTTTCTCCGTGCCTCCGTGACTCCGTGGCAAGGTTTTTTTCTTTACTGGATAAATACTTAGCATCGAAAATGTGGAAGTTATTTCAGGACAGTTCCTTATTCGGGTAATGACAGTTGCCCGGAAAATTTAATGAGTGGTTAGAACTCCTGTCAGGGGCCATTCAGGCCGCTTTTCCAAACCAGTATAATCATCACTGATTCCATATAAACGGGAGTACCTGGGTGTCTGGCTTTTCCGATAAGCAACTGCGCCAGTCCATCAATCAATGCATGATACGCGACCGTTACCGCTTGCGTGGTCAATTGCGTCGGCTGAAACGGGATGATGAGGCAGGTCTGGAGCGGATTCAGAAAAAAATAGCGTCATCGCTGTTGCTGGTAGAGCAGCGACAAGCGGCTCTTCCTGAAGTCCGTTATGAGCAGGCGCTACCGGTGATTGACCGGAAAGAGGATATCGCCAGGGCTATCCGTGATCACCAGGTAGTGGTGATCGCTGGTGAAACAGGCTCAGGCAAGACAACTCAGCTGCCAAAAATCTGTCTTGAAGCGGGTCGTGGTATTTTTGGCATGATTGCCCATACTCAGCCCCGGCGACTGGCCGCCCGTTCCGTTGCTAATCGCATTGCTGAAGAGCTTGGGGGCGTGCTGGGGGAGCAGGTTGGTTACCAGGTGCGTTTCACCGATCACTCCACCGAAACCACCCTGATCAAGTTGATGACTGACGGTATTCTGCTGGCCGAGATCCAGACTGACCGTTTTCTTAACCGCTATGACACCCTGATCATTGATGAAGCCCATGAGCGCAGCCTGAATATTGATTTTCTTCTGGGCTATATCAAGCTGATTCTGCCTAAACGACCAGACCTGAAAGTCATCATCACGTCGGCCACCATAGACGTCGAGCGGTTTTCAAAGCACTTTGATCATGCGCCGGTGATCGAAGTCTCGGGCAGAACCTATCCGGTAGAGACATTATATCGTCCACTGGAAGATCTTGAGCTGGAAGGGCGTGATGCCGACCAGCGATTACAGCAGGGGATTCTGGCCGCACTGGAAGAGATTGACAGCCGTGAACGCGCAGGAAAGGGCAAACCACTGGGCGATGTGCTGGTGTTTCTCAGCGGTGAACGGGATATCCGGGAAACTCACCAGTTCCTTAGGGATGCAAAACTGCCCCACACTGACATTCTGCCACTGTATGCCCGCCTTTCTGCCGCCGAGCAGAACCGGATCTTCCAGGAACACTCCGGTCGTCGTGTTATTTTGTCCACCAACGTCGCCGAAACCTCGTTAACGGTGCCGGGCATTCGCTATGTGATTGACCCCGGTACTGCGCGTATCAGCCGCTACAGTGTCCGGTCAAAAGTTCAGCGGCTGCCGGTTGAGGCTGTGTCACAGGCATCGGCCAATCAGCGTAAAGGGCGCTGTGGTCGTGTTGCCGAAGGTATCTGTATTCGCCTTTACTCTGAGGAGGATTTTCTTTCCCGTCCGGAGTTTACCGATCCGGAGATTCTCAGAACCAACCTGGCGGCGGTGATCTTGCAGATGTTGCGGATGGGGCTGGGCGATATTGCCGCGTTTCCGTTTGTTGATCCACCGGATGGCAAAGCCATTAATGATGGCTTCAAGCTGCTGCAGGAGCTGGTGGCGGTGGGGAAAGACCGGCGTATTACCCCGATTGGCCGACAGCTGGGGCAGCTGCCGGTAGATCCACGCCTTGGACGGATGCTGATTGAGGCGAATAGCAATAATGCCCTGCATGAAGTATTGATTATTGTCAGTGCCCAAGCGGCACAGGATCCCAGGGAACGCCCGCAGGATAAGCAGCAGGCAGCAGATCAGCGACACCGTGAGTTTTATCACGATGACTCGGACTTTATGACCTATGTGAATCTCTGGGAAGCCTATGAGGAACAGCGGCAGGCACTGTCCCAGAATCAGCTGCGCAAATACTGCAATAAACAGTTTCTGTCTTTTATGCGCATGCGCGAGTGGCGCGACCTCCATCGACAGCTGACACTGGCCTGTAAAGACCTGCAATTTCGCGTGAATGACAGCCCTGCCAGCTATGGCGATGTGCATAAGTCACTGCTATCCGGCCTTTTGTCCCAGTTGGGCAGTAAAGATGATGAAGCGGATTATATGGGGGCCAGAAACCGGCGCTTCTATCTGTTTCCGGCATCGACGCTTTATAAGCGCAAGCCCAAATGGGTGATGGCGGCAGAGCTGGTGGAAACCTCCCGGCTCTTTGCCAGAACCAATGCCAAACTGGAGCCCCAATGGATTGAGCCGCTGGCAACGCATCTGGTGAAGCGCAACTATTTTGAACCCCACTGGGAGAGGAAGCGTGCCCAGGTGGTGGCGTTTGAGCAGGTGACACTGTACGGCTTGATTGTGGTCGGCCGTCGTCGGGTGAATTATGGCCCGATAGATCCGGTGGTTGCCCGGGAAATCTTTATTCGTGAAGCCCTGGTTGAAGGGCACTTTGATTCCAAAGGTGCGTTTCAGAAGCATAACCTGGCATTGATTGACGAAGTGGATGAGTTGGAAGCGAAGTCCCGTCGCCGGGATATTCTGGTGGACAGTGACACGCTCTACCACTTTTACGATGCCCTGATTCCTGCGGATATCTGTAACGGTGCAGGCTTTGAGCAGTGGCGCAAGGGGGCTGAACGACAGAAGCCTGATTTGCTCCACCTTACCAAAGACTATCTGATGCAGCATGAAGCAGAGCATATCACCGTCAACAGGTATCCGGATCGCTTCCGCTGGGAGGGGTTGGAGCTGCCGCTCAGTTATCACTTTGCCCCGGGTGAGACGGATGACGGCGTCACCCTGACCGTGCCGGTGGAGGCATTAAGGTTACTGCCCAGGCATCGTCTGGAGTGGCTGGTGCCCGGTATGCTGTTCGACAAGTGTGTGGCCCTGGTTCGATCCATGCCCAAGCCGGTGCGCAAGAATTTTGTCCCTGTGCCTGACTTTGTTAATGGTGCCCTGGAATCGCTCTCTGCCTGTGACGAGCCGCTGACCGACATGCTTGGACGACAGCTGATCCGTATGTCCGGTGTGCGCATTCTCGAAGAGCACTGGAACACAGATAGCCTGGATGGACATTTGCTAATGAATATCCGGGTAGTGAATGAAGATGGTGATGTTATTGGCCAGGGGCGTGATTTAAATCAGCTCAGACAACAGTTCTCTGATCATGTGCAGGATACGATCCGTAAGCTGGCGAAAAGTCATCTGGAACAGGAAGGTCTGCTGGACTGGACCTGTGGCGAGCTACCCCATGAAATTACCCGGAAAGCCGGAGGGCTGGTGTTAAAGTCATACCCGGCCCTGGTCGACCAGCGTGATTCCGTGGCGGTTCAACTGTTCGAAAGTCCGGCGATGGCCGACTTTGAAAACCGCAAAGGGTTGACGCGACTGCTCAGGATCAGGCTGTCCACCCAGCTTAAGTTTGCCTTGAGTAAAATGGTCCGATTGAAAGAAACCAGGTTGCTGGCCACTAACCTGATGAATCAGAACCTGCTTGAAGATGATGTGCAGAGTTTGATTATCAGCGGCGTCTATCTGAATAAGGACAGCGAGCTGCCCAAAAACCGTGAATCATTCATGGCATTGCTGGAGCAGCGTAAAGGCGACATTGTGCCTTTTGCCGAGAAGATTGACCCCATTCTTAATGAGATCTTTCGTATTGCCCAGGGGATTAGCCGACAGCTGAAAGGTAAGATCAGTTTTGACCGGGCCCTGGCCCTGGCGGATATCAAGCAGCATGTGCAAAGGCTGTTGCAACCGGGGTTTATGACGTCAGCGGGTATGGAGTGGCTAAGCCATTATCCTCGTTATTTCAAGGCGATTGAAGTCAGGTTGGAGAAGCTGCCAGCCCAGGTAAACCGTGATCGGGCCTGGACGGAAGAGCTGGCCGCTCTTCAGCAGAAATATGATAAACGCCGGGAGGCTCATTATCAGCATAAAGTGATCGATCCAAATCTTCAGCAGTTCTATTGGATGATTGAAGAGTACCGGGTTTCCCTGTTTGCCCAGCAACTGGGGACTCGTTTTCCGGTATCGGACAAACGACTGCGGAAATTGTGGGAAGAGGTGGAAGCGATTTAATTCACCAGTGTTCTCTCACCAATGTTATCAAGGAGTGTTGAAGGCAGATTATTTACCAAAGTTAAGCGCATTAACATTGTTAATCAACCGCTTGCCCGGGAAGTCTGCCCACAGCACACCAAGTCGCTTGATATGTTGTTGCCATCAAGGTCAGGGAAACGATCCATCGTGTGACCACCGTAAATATCTCAAGCATGGGCCTGATCGATACATCGGCCCTTGATAGATCCGGTTAATGAGTGCTTGTTATTTGACCTGTCAGAACCTGTAGATTTTGTTAAGTCCGACAAGCTACTACTCTGCCGGTTGATGCCCGGCAGATAATTCAGGTCAGGGGCTGGCCACAGCGGTTAACTACTTATGGCCAGGCAATCCTCAGGCAGGTTGTGCTTCTTTTTCGTCACGGATTTTATCGACAATGGCAGTGGTTGAGCAGTTCTCCAGGAAAGCCAGTACTTTCACTTCACCACCGTATTCATGAACAATCGGGGCACCGACCACTTCGTCCAGTGAGTAGTCGCCACCTTTTACCAGTACATCCGGCTTGATTGCCTGAATCAGATTTTCCGGGGTGTCTTCATCAAAACTGACAACCCAGTCCACCGCTTCCAGGCCGGCAAGTACTGCCATTCGCCGGTCCACCGGGTTAATCGGGCGTCCTTCGCCTTTCAGGCGGGTGACAGAATCATCGCCATTAATGGCCAGAATCAGCCTGTCCCCCTGCTTGCGTGCCTGCTCCAGGTAGCCAACATGGCCAGCATGGAGGATATCAAAACAGCCGTTGGTAAATACGATCTTTTCGCCGTGAGCCCGGGCATCTTCAACCGCAACCATCAATTGCTCGGCAGATACCGCACCTCTTTCAGCACCCAGCTCCCGGTTCACTTCACGTCTCAGTTCGGGCATGGAGACGCTGGCGGTGCCTAATTTGGCCACAACAATGCCAGCGGCAATATTGGCCAGACCGGCAGCCTGCGGCATGTCACAGCCAGCGGCCAGGGAGGCGGCCAGTACCGAGATAACCGTGTCGCCTGCACCTGTTACATCGAAAACTTCTCTTGCCCTTGCCGGGAAGTGAACTTCAGGCTCTTTTTCCCGGATCAGGGTCATGCCGTGTTCACTGCGGGTAATAAGCAGTGCTCCCAGCTCAAGGTCTTTTAACAGTTGTTGACCTTTACTGACCAACTCTTCTTCGCTGCGGCAGGGGCCAACAATCGTCTCAAACTCTTTCAGGTTGGGCGTTATCACCGTGGCACCACAGTAACGCTCAAAGCTGCTGCCTTTGGGGTCCACGAGAACGGGAATATTGTGGGACCGGGCCAGGCGAATCAGTTGCTGGCAGCCCTGCAGAGTGCCCTTGCCGTAATCAGAAAGGACAATGGCGCTCAGGTTATGGATAAGCTGGGCGGCCTTTTCTTCAATGACATCGGGACTCAGACGATCAAAGGTTTCTTCATGATCCAGACGAATCAATTGTTGATGCTGGGAAATGACCCGTAACTTGGTAATGGTTGGCGCACCGGGAATTCGGGCAAAGCTGCAGTAGATGCCAGCGGCCTCCAGTCGGGTCTGAAGGACGTCGGCGGATTCATCGTCACCGGTTGCCGCGATAACCCATGCTGGTGCGCCCAGTGTGGCAATATTGAGGGCAACATTGCCCGCTCCGCCCGGACGGTCTTCTATCTGTCCGACTTTGACTACAGGCACCGGCGCTTCCGGTGATATCCGGGAGGTGGCACCATGCCAGTATCGATCCAGCATGATATCGCCAATTACCAGGACTTTGGCCAGATCAAAACGGGGAATCGTCAATTTCATCAATGAGGTCCAGTCAGCTTAATGGCAGTTGCTTACCATACCACAGCCGTGCAATATGCACCTTAAAGTCAGTTGACGGGTATTTTGGCAAAGGTTGTACAGCGTGTGCTGGTACACCTTATACGCCTTGTTTCGTGTTTCCGGATCGGGGCAATGCAGCTGTTTTACGGTAAATTGGCGACTTTACCATAGATGTTTTCTGCTGCGTAAGTGAGAAAGAATATTAATCCTGTGACGTCAGATAGTCGTCGTGCTTACCGACATCAGTATCATCGCCTTTAGCTTGGATATCTTGGCATTTGGACAGGTATTTTTGCAGTTTATTATTCTGGGAGTCTTTAAGTTCAGTAGCGTATTGAGGGTTATGTTCAAGTAATGTTTTGAGGCTGGCTGTATCATTACGCTGGATCAGCAAAGCGATTTTTTTGGCAAGGGATAGTGTTTTTTCTGAGGGATTTTCTAATTTATAAGAACTGGCATGGACTACGGTTGGTGATGGTTGAGCTGATGCAGATGATTGGTGTTCTTTTGGTTTTGACGATCTTGCCGATTGCTCGCTCAAGCTATTCAGCAGAGATTTTAAGGTTCTGTTTTGAAATTTTTCAAGGTTATCCGATTGAACTTCTTTTGTTCTTGGGCAATAAGTTAGCCCTGCCGGGTTCAGCTTGGGCCTTTTGAACAACGCATGGTAGGGGTGGCTTTCAGGCAGCGACTTTGAGAATGAGGTGATTAATTTGAATGGCGGGATGTGGCCGGATTGTGTTTTTATGCAGGGAATAACAAGGGTTTTATCCTGACTTTTCCATAATCCCAATGTTTTGAAGAGTATGGCAATGTCACAATTATCATCACTGGTATCAGGGCAAGTTGAGTCAGTTTCTGTGGGGGAATTGGATATTGAGTCAGCAACTGCGCTTTCAGTTTGAGCCTGAACACGTTTTGAGGTCGCAGGATGATCATAAAAAGTACAAATTGTGGAAAGCAATGCCCCAATAAAATCCGCAGTGGTACGGTATGTTCTAAAAGGGTCATCAGGTATAAAAAACGTAACATTCCGGTGGGAGATGGTCTCAGTAATTATTCCTCTTTTATGTCCGAAAATGCTCGATAGTTTATAGGTGTTATGTTCGCTGAACATTATTAGTACGTTAGTCTTATCAGGTGGAAATAATTCTGGTATTAAAATGTGCTCTGGTATGTTGGAGACTCTGCGGGTTGCCATATTTAACGTACCTGACAGAAAAGCCTCGGCAATGTGTGCTGGATTTTCCTTGTCAAACCTGCCCATTTGAATTGATCGGAGTATCAATGCTCTCCTGCATTTGGTCATGAACTTGATGAGTTCGTTAAACATTAAATTTCGTGGGTATTTAGTCGAGATCTCTTGCCACTCCTGAATACATGCTTGCAACTCATTGGGCAGAGAGCTTTCCGGAATGTCATTATTTTGAGTGCCTTTAAGCGGTATATAAGAACCTGAGCTTGAGGATGCAAGTATTGTTGTGTCAGCACTACCGGGAAGCACAGCTCTTGCTGCAATGTCAGTGGCCCTGGTGGATGTTATGTCATTGCAGCCGGACTGACAGGATGTATGCGTCTGACATGTTGCCACTGTTCGGTGAGGAGAAAAAACACATTTGGAGCGATCAGAAGCGGATGCTAAAGGCTGGGTTAACTGATGGGAAGGTGCTGCCGAGAGGTTTGCCGGGTTAGTGCTTGGAGATGTTTCCATTGGAAATGCCTGTTTAAGCTCAAGATACGACCAGTACATGGTTTCAATTTAATTGATGAGTTCCTTCTATCAATGACTCCCAAGCTCCGTTCATCCTGAGCTGAGCCGAAGGGCACCCGGGGTGAACGGAGATTTTACACATCAAACTTATTGAAATGATGTACTAAGTAAGATTGAAAAAGGGAGCAAAAGTTCCATTTTCTTCCTGAGTAATATTTAAACTTGTTCTACGGTAACAGGCGGTTCATCCTGAAACTGCATCTTGTGCAGTTTGGCGTAATGTTCACCTTTCGCTAGCAGTTCAGTATGGGTTCCTCGTTCAATAATTCGGCCATGCTCCATTACCAGGATGCAGTCGGCATTCTCAATGGTTGACAGGCGGTGGGCAATCACCAGGGTGGTACGGCCTTTCATGATGCTATCCAGGGCTGCCTGAATGTGGCGCTCGGATTCTGTATCCAGGGCTGAGGTTGCTTCATCCAGAATCAGGATGGGCGCATCTTTAAGCACCGCACGGGCGATGGCCAGACGCTGACGCTGGCCGCCGGACAGGAGAACGCCGTCTTCGCCAACAATCGTGTGCATACCGTCCGACATGTCTTTGATGAACTCTGTGGCATGGGCCGCTTCTGCAGCCAGGCGGATATCTTCCTGATCGGCCGTATCCCCCAGGGCACCGTAGGCAATATTTCTGGCAACGGTATCATTGAACAGGGTGATGTTCTGGCTGACCAGGGCAATTTGGCTGCGCAGGTTTTTCAATTCAAAGTCATTCAGGGGAACACCGTCAATCAGGATATCGCCTTCGGTATGGTTATAGAACCTGGGAACAAGATTGGCGAGGGTGCTTTTGCCGGAACCGGATCGTCCCACCAGGGCGTAGGTTTGTCCTGGTTGAATGGTAAAGCTGATGTCTTGCAGTGCGGGTGATTCCGCACCCGGATAAGCAAAACCAATCTGCCTGAATTCAACACAGCCGGTGACCCGGTCGCAGGTGTACTGGCCATGATTGGCTTCTGGTGTTTCATCCACCATGGCGAAAATACTTTCTGCCGCCGCGATGCCCTTCTGGATACTGGCGTTCACTTCGCTGAGCTGGCGGATCGGCTTGGGCAGCAGGGCGGCCGCCGTCACATAACCCACCAGGGTTGCGGTGGTTGAGTCACCTTTGACAAACAGAACCATAAACAGCAAAAGGGCAAGGGCTATGGAGACAATAAATTGCAGAACCGGCGTATGGACGGAGCCCGCTTTGGCCAGCTTAAGGTTCTGGTGGGTATTGGCGGCACTGGAAGACCGGAAGCGATCACATTCATAACTTTCACCTCCAAACCCCCTGACCTCACGGTAGCCATTAATGGTTTCCGAGGTGACATGGGTCAGGTCACCCATGGAATTTTGCATATTTCTGCTGATCCTGCGGAAACGTTTGCTGGCATAGGCAACCACCATGGCGATGATTGGCAGTGCGGCAATAAAGATCAGGGTCATCTTCCAGCTGGTGTAAAACAGGAAGCTGAGCAGGAAGACAACGGTCAGGCCTTCCCGGACGGCAACACGAATGGCATCGGTAGCCGCGGCAGTCACCAGGCTGACGTTATAGGTAATACGGGCAATCAGGTGACCGGAGTTGTTGTTATCAAAGAATGCATTGGGCAGGTTGATCATGCGCTCGAACATCTCGGTTCTCAGGTCATGGATAACAAAGTTCGCGACCTTGGAGATGTAGTAATTACCCAGATAAGAGCCGATGCCCCGAACGATGGCGATAATGACCATCAGTGACGGGATCAGCCAGAGTGATGAAATAGCTGAGTTGGGAAGCCATGCCTGGTTCTGCAGCAGGGTAACCTCTTCGCCTTCCAGCGCCTGGACAAAGTATTCAAGCAGCTTGGCGAAACCGGGCTGGGTCAGGGCAAAGATAGCCAGGCCAAGGAGACTCAGGGCAAAATAGCCTGTGTAGGGTTTTACGTAAGTCAGCAGTCGAAGGTAAATCTGCAGACTGCCAGGATTAGGGTTCTGTTCTGACATGGTATAGGATCATTTCTGGCTCTGGACAGACGTTGCCATGAGCGTAATTGCCGCTTCCGATTAAAAGAAAAGTCTGGCTGGGAAGCACGTTCTGGCGGCATTTTCATTAAAATAAAAATCAACCCGCGAGCATAACAGCGATATCAGCCATTTAAAAAGCCTTTTTACCGGGCGTTTGCGGAAGCGCTTCAGGAAAAATAGCAGGTTTGCTTAATCGGTTGCTCGGGCATCATAACAAACAACAATGTGTAACAACCCTGACCTTTGACCGCAAGGCTTCAAGGTTGCCTGAGTTCAGCCTGCTCTGGCCGCAGTGATTGCCGGGAGGTACAGGTCCTAAGGACCAAAGCCGGAATCATCATCCTCAGAATCACTGTCGCTGAAATCGGAAAGATCCGCCGTTGATGAGTCCCCCTCTGATCCTTGGTCAACGGAGTCGATACTGCTGTTGAAGCTGACAGCGGAATCACGGCGCTCATGAGCGCCACCTTGCAGATAGTCCTCCTGTTCCGAGATCAGCGCTGCCCGGTAATCTTCATCGGGATCGTCCACCCGGGCCATCTGTTCAAGACCCCTGACAAACTCTTCAGGATTGATTAACGAGGCTTTCATACTGGCTGCCACACGGGCCTTGGCATTGAGAAAATTGGGATTTTTCGGACGGGTTTTCCAGAGTGGATTTTGCTGGACTGCATAACCTCGATTCATCAGCTCACCCAGCACAGAGTGAAACTGCTCCTCATTGAAAATCATGCAAATCCCTTCTGCCATATTTAATGAGGCTGGCAGAAAAGCGGTAATGGGGTAATTGGCCTGCTCATCAGTGGCCAGACTGTGAACATCAACATTATGATGAATAACCCGGTGTTTTCTGCCCAATGCCCGTTCATAATAGCTAACCATATTCCGGGTTCGGTTTGACACATTGCCCATATCCGAGTCCTCCCTGAAGAGGGTTTGCCCGGATTCATCTTTTACCGAATAAAAATCGTTCTGCAGTTTTTTTTCCAACTGATCATAGCCAGCCAGTCTCTCCTGCAACACCTCTTTGGATATTTCCCCGGCAGCAAAGGATTTCTTCAGTCTCGCTCGATACTTGTCGACCTGCCGGGTGACAACCTGGTCTGAGACTAAAGGTATGGGTAATCGGTCTAAACGCTCCAGATCCAGTTTCTCCAGGGGAAAAACCTCCATCAGTGGATCAATATCTGCGGTCATGGGCTGTGCCGTGTCGCCTGGCTCTGTTGCCGGCTGCGCAATCACCATAACAGGTGCTGGGGATATATGATCAGCGTCGTAAACAGCCCATTGGCCATCGGGTTCTCTTATCAACAGCTGGGTATGTTCAGGCCCGTCACTGCGATTGCAGGCCTGTGTCTTGAAATAGAGACACAGGTCACCGTGTTCATTGACCTGCTCATTTCGCTGATACAGATAGCCATTGCGTTCAAGCTCCTCAAGGCGGTTCTGGCTAATTCTTAATGGCACAGCCTCGGCGTACGGGTTGCCTTGGCGGTCTACCCCTTTCAGGCACTTTTCTGCCTGCTTGCTGTATTTTTCTATTTTACTGTCCCTGTCCAGGGCCAGTTTGCTGTACTGCTGAAGCACCGGAATGGTACCTGCCTGAGCCCCCCAGTTACTGCTTTTTGCCTTGATCCTGAAATGCTTGGTGGGCCACCCTTCATCAATCAGGGTGCGACAGACCGGCTCCACAGGTCGGGTAAACAGTGCTGCACCGCGGTTATCAGCGGCCTCTTTCAGCTGGCTCAGAAGATCATAGGGGATGCCCTGGAGGGAGTGTGCTGCAACCCGTTGCAGGCCGGTGATTACTTTGTCCCGGGAAGTATGTTCCTGCACAGGGTCAGCCAGAGTGATCAATGAGTTACTAAGGCTTTTTTGTGAATCTTTATCCAGTCGGCTCGCAGTTCTGTCACTGTTAACACCCTTGCCAATATGGGTATCACTGCGCTCAGTGATCGGGGAAACCTGCCGGGTATTGGCAAACACCCCTCGAGTATTATCGTTGACCGGCCTGGGTTTATTTTCTTGAGCTGGATATTGAGTTGGTGTGTTTGTGGTAATTTTTTTAGCCATAGTATGCAGGTTTCCCCAACTCATCCCTTTGCGAGCGAAACTATCAATGTTTTGCATCGGCAGTCTTTGCTCCCTTTAAAGAACAGGGTCTCCACAAATTCTCACGACCAGCATAGATGGTGTTGAGGGTTTGTAATCTGAATTTTTGCGTCACCCTGCACAATTAAAATGCTTGAGGTGCAGGGCAATCGCAGAGAAGTTTTCCGGGTTTTGAACAGCCTCTGAGCAGGAGTAAAAAATCACCTCATAAACTCTGCGGCTGTCAATCATTTCCAGTGGTGATGTTACGTATTTACTCCTGGGCAGGTCTGGCAGAACATTGCCTCACTGAAAATTTACTCCCTCCCTGATCAGCTTCTGAGCCAGCTGACCGATCGCGGCATGCCACGATTAAGGTCTGCCAGTATTGAGCAGGAACCAACAGCTGTTTCGTTATAGGCAAGTGTGTTCACCGATTAAGTAGGTAGAATGCGAAAAAACGATGGGCGATAGCGTGCTTGCGACCAGATAATCAGGCGAACAACCTGATTTATAAAGGTAAGTTTGAGGTGTCGACACATTAATTTGTGATTCGGACTTCTGTACATCGAGATGCTCCTACCCGGACATGCTGCGGAGTAATTCTAAGGTGTGAAGCTCCGGGGACAAAGCCTCTAAGCTGGTAGTCTCAACGGCGGCGGGCCAGGAGCGAACCAGACGGTTGAACGTAAGTGAAGAGTTATAAGCTTCGTCACCGCCAATTGGCCAAAGAGATTGACAGGCAGAGCCCAAAAGGGATGCAGGCAGGATCAGAGCTTCTGTACGCTAAATCTGACGATGTCATTATGCCTGCCGCACCCTCCCCAGTTCATTTTACTCAAGCTTATCAACTGGGTAAGCCCTACTCACCCCTTCGTATATGGAAGGTATCCTGACTGTAAGGAAAGGATATGGTGGAGAGGGTAAAGGATGTCGGACAAAGTGAGTGTCTGCAGCGTTAACAACCTGTCCGGCATCAAAGACCTCCCGAATTCCTTTAACGGCTTTATTCTAATAGCTATAGAGCTACGCCGAAGCTCCATTCACTGACGCTTTATCAGGTTATGCATCAACGATCCTCATTACAAATCCAGTGGGCGGTTATCCACGCGCTGATGGTGCGGGAGATGAAAACCCGCTTTGGCGATCACCGTCTGGGCTATGCCTGGGCGCTGCTGGAGCCCCTGTTTCAGATCCTGTTTTTCTCCTTAATGTACGCCTTTGGCAGCAGAACCATGGTGGGCGGATTGGCGATTCCGGTCTTTCTGGCCACCGGTATCGCACCGTTTCTTTATTTCAAGAAAGTCATTAGCCAAAGCCTTGGGGCGGTCACGGCCAACCAGACTCTGTTTCTCTTTCGTCAGGTGCGGGTCTTCGATGCGTTCCTGGTGCGCTTCCTGCTGGAAATGGCCACACAGATATTGTCAAGGTATTGCTGGTTGACCGCTCCCTGGCCAAAGACAAGGATAACTATGGCTGTACAGCTCTCCACTTTGCTGCTCGTGATGGTCACACAGATATAGTCAAGGTATTGCTGGACATTGACCGCTCCTACCACCTTAACCTGGCCGTAGATATCGATAACTATGGCTATACGGCTCTTCACTTTGCTGCACGCGATGGACACACAGATATCGTCGAGTTGTTACTGGCCGCTGACGACTCCTTGGCCAATGTTAGGACTTTATATGATGGATTTACAGCTTTAGAGTTGGCCACCCATTTTGATCAAACTGCGTCCAGGGAACTCCTTATTCCTATGACGGAACCAGGGTCGAGCGAAACGGAGTCCGAGGCTGAATTTTGGGGCTCTCTCTGTTTAATAATTGACTCATAACCATCCCGGAGCGTTGCCTGACTGGTGCCGTTGCTGTTGTTGGTGGTAGTAATAGTGGCGCCAACCCGTACCCCTTCAGGAATGAGCCCCTTGAACTGTTGTCAGATACTCGTGGTTGCCATTGCTTGCGTTCCGGATAAACGATGAATGTCTTGTAAAAGCTGTTTCCGTACCTGACTGTTGATTAAAACGACAATCCTCCTGTTAAAAATTCTATTTTTTGTGGAACTCAATCGGCTGATTCTTTGTCCTACTCAAAGTTTTAAGTCAAGTAGCAGGCTAAAGCGATGAATGGTGTCGGTGGAACCGGGGCAGATTTATTCTTTCAATGTTCTATCTGCAGTCGTGACGACGGCTATTATGGCCAGCTTGGCGGGCGTTCACTGGTGCAAACCTCTTGCAATCCGAAACCCCACGTTTTCCACCTGGAATGCATCACACAATGGTTTGACAATGAACAGAAGACAGTAAGAAGGCTTGATGAACGCCAATGCGCTGAATGTCACCAAAAGGCACTGCCATTGATTCGTATGGACCGTATGAGACCACTTAATGACGAATCCCCATATTGTGAAACCCGGATATTTAATGCCTGCCGTACCGGGAATACGGCCAACTTGAAAATGCTACTGAGCCAAGATAGGACTTTGGCCAATCGGGCTTACCATTCGGTGACCACCGGTCATCCTGAACACCTGTTAGCCGTTGCCTTAAAGAACGAACATACTGATGCAGTCCGGCTCTTGATTGATTACCAGGCCGATGTCAATGCCGTCGAGCACAATGGTGAGACCATCCTGCACATTGCTGCCCGGATGCGCCGCACCGAGGACTTCCAAATGCTGGTCAGGGCAGGGGCGGATATCAATAACGTACTGAGCACCGCTGTCCGAAAGGGTGATGCTCTACTCCTTGGATACCTGATCAGCACAAAACCCAGCCAACCTGCCCTTAATAACGCCCTGCGCGAAGCCGCAGAGCAGGGGCAAACGAGGTGCCTTGAAATCCTGATCAGAGCGGGAGCAAACGCCCTTGATCGTGCCTTGTACATCGCTGTTCTGTCAGGAGACATCGAGGCTCGACGCATTCTGGAACAACATGGTGCAAATATTATTACCGTAATTCACACTGCTGCCAGAGAAGGTTCTTTGGAATTTTTCAATCTCCAGCTTAACTGGAGTCACATCAATGAAACCAATGAAGAAGGTCAAACGCCGTTGCATATCACCGCAGCCAACGGGCATAGCGGGTGCCTGGAAAGGCTGCTTGAAATCAACAGAGAGAAGGTCAATGCTCGCAGCAATAGCGGCGAAACAGCCCTGCATCTGGCCGCTTGTAACGGCCACGGCAAATGCCTGAGTCCGCTGATTGAAAATGGGGCGAATTTGAATGCAACCAATAATAACGGCGAAACGGCCCTCCACTTGGCAGCTGGTAAAGGCCACAAAGCCATTATCAACGTATTGCTGGAAATTAAACCCTCCCTGGCCAAAGAGAAGGATAACGCTGGCAGTACGGCTTTCGACTTGGCTTGCTGCAAGGGCCACAAAGAGAGCGCCGAGGCCTTACGGGCAGCTGACGGCAACAAAGCGCCGCTTGACCGCACAGACACCGACAAGGCCGGGGTATTGTCGGACAGTAACCGATCCAGGTGCCTTCAGGATTTTCACGATGCCGCCGACAATGGCAACATAAAGTTGATCAGGAAATTGCTGAATTCAGACTCTTCCTTGGCCAAAGAGAAGGATATAAATGGCTGGACGGCTCTACACTTCGCTGCTTTTCGGGGCTACAAAGACATTATCAAAGAATTGCTGAAAATCGAACCCTCCCTGACCAGGGAGAAAAATGAGTTTGGCCATACGGCTCTCGACTTGGCTCGCCTCATTGGCCACGAAGAGATCGCCAAGGTCTTACGGGCCGCTGGCGGAAACAGAGCGGCTGTTGCCCGCACAGACACCGACAAGGTCAGGGTATTGTCGGACAGTGACCGATCCAGGCGCATTCGGGATTTTCACTTTGCCGCCAACAGTGGCAAAACAAGGTTGATCAGGGAATGGCTGTATTTAGACTCTTCCTTGGCCGAAGAGAAGGATGAAAATGGCTGGACGGCACTACACTTCGCTGCTAGTCGGGGCCACACAGACATTATCATCGCATTGCTGGAAATCAAACCCTCCCTGACCAAGGAGAAAGATGAGATTGGCAATACGGCTCTCGACTTGGCTATCCTGTTTGGCCACACTGAGTGCAAGGAACTTTTTGTTGAGGGCAATGGAGCCCAACCATCGGTTGAAGACAATGGACCCAACCATCGGGCTGCCTTCAACAATGAGCAATAAAATTTCGCGGAGAACTGATTCTTGATTATTTCAAACCTCCACCTCATACTGCGCCATGCTCGACGCAGTGCCTTTTATCTCACCATCCAGAATAAACGCCTTTTCACCAACGTTTACAGTCTCTCCCTTAACGGTAATCACCGAACCATCCCGAAGCTCTGCCTGACTGGTGCCGTTGCCATTGTTGGCTGCAATGGTGGCGACAACCCGCACCCCTTCGGGAATGAGCGCTTTGAACTGTTGTCAGATGTTAGTGGTGGCCATTGCTTGCATTCCAGATAAACGGTTACTGTCTGGTAAAAATTGGTTCCGCACCTGACTTTTGATTAAAACGACAATCTTCTTGTTAAAAATTCTTTTTTTGTGGAACTTAATCTGCTGATTTTTGTCCTACTCAGAATTTTGAGTCAAGCAGCAGGCTAAAGCAATGTCGATGAATGGTGTCGGTGGAAACGAGGCAGATTTATTTTTTCAATGTTCTATCTGTCTTGGTGACGACGGCTATTGCGGGCAGTTTGGCGGGCGTTCACTGGTCAAAACCTCTTGCGATGGCGCTCACGTTTACCACCTGGAATGCATCACAGAGTCGCTCGAAATTGTACAACAGTTAGCAATGGCTCTTGACCAACGTCAATGTGCAGACTGCAAGCAACCTGCACTGCCATTGATTCGTATGGACGGCATGAGACTACTTAATGACGAATCCCCTTATTGTGAAACCAAGATATTTAATTACTGTCGTACCGGAAATTGGCGCGATCTGAGAGTGCTGCTGCGCCAGGACAACACTTTGGCCAATCGGCTTTATTATTCGGTGACCACCGGTCATCCTGAACACCTGTTAGCTGTCGCCTTAAAGAACGAACATACTACTGATGTAGTCCGGCTCTTGATCGACTGTCTGATCGAATGTCGTGCCGATTTCAATGCCGTCGAGCATAATGGTGAGACCATCCTGCAATTTGCTGCCCGGATGCGCCGCACCAAGGAATTCAATATGCTGGAGAGGGCAGGGGCGGATATCAATAACTTAGTGCGCACCGCTACCCAGGGGGGGCGATGCTCCACTGCTTCAATATCTGAGCAGCACCGAGTCTGGCCCACTTGCCCTTAATAAAGCTCTGCGCGAAGCCGCCGAGCGGGGGCAAACGCAGAGTCTTAGAATCCTGATCACAGCGGGAGCGAACGACCTTAACAAAGCCCTGCGTGCTGCTGCCGAGTGGGGGCAAACGCAGTGCCTTACGCCCCTGATCGAGGCGGGAGCGAACGACCTTAACGTCCTTAATGATGCCTTGCGCATCGTTGTTACGTCGGGAAACATCGAGGGCCGACGTGTTCTGGAACAACATGGTGCAAATATTTTTAATGTGCTGGACACTGTTGCCAGTGAAAGTTCTTTGGGAATTTTCAAGCTTTTCCACGAGAGCTGCTTCAACGAAACCAATGAAGAAGGTCAAACACCGTTGCATATCATTGCAGCCAAAGGGCATAGCGGGTACCTGGAAAGGATGCTTGAAATCAGCAAAGAGAAGGTCAATGCCCGCAACAATAGCGGCGAAACAGCCCTGCATCTGGCCGCTTGTAACGGCCACGACGAATGCCTGAGAAAGCTGATTGAAAATGGGGCGAATTTGAATGCCACCAATAACAATGGAGAAACAGCCTTGCATCTGGCAGCTCAAAACGGCCATGGCGGATGCCTGAGACTGCTGATTGGAAATCAGGCAAATTTGAATACCACCAATAAGAACGGCGAAACAGCCCTGCACATGGCCGCTTTTAACGGCCATGTGGGTTGCTTGGGACCGCTGAATGGAAATGGGGCAAATTTGAATACCACTAATAAGAACGGGGAAACGGCTCTTCACTTGGCTGCTGGTAAAGGCCACACAGCCATTATCAACGAATTGCTGAAGATTGCCCCCTCACTGGCCAAAGAGAAGAATAAGTTTGGCCAAACGGCTCTCGACTTGGCTTGCTGCAAGGGCCACGAAGAGATCGCCAAGGTCTTACGGGCAGCTGACGGCAACAAAGCGGCTCCTGACCGAACAGGCACCGTCAAGGCCAGGGTATTGTCGGACAGTGACCGATCCAATTACGTTCGGGGTTTTCACGATGCCGCCAAAAATGGCGACACAGGGTTGATCAGGAAATTGCTGAGGAATGATTCCTCCCTGGCCAAAGAGAAGGATAACTGGGGCTGGACGGCTCTCCATGAGGCTGCTAGGTGGGGCCACACAGAGATCGTCAGGAAGCTGGTGTCCGTTCCAGAAATCAATGTCAATGAGAAGGATAACGATGGCAAGACGCCTCTCCATTGGGCTGCTGAGGCGGGCCACAGAGAGATCGTCAGGGAGCTGGTGTACAGAGGAATCAATGTCAATGAGAGGACTAAATCTGGCTCGACGGCTCTCCATCTGGCCGCTATGGGTGGCCACACAGAGATCGTCGAGGTGCTGGTCCGTTCAGGAATCAATGTCAATGAGAGGACTAAATCTGGCTCGACGGCCTTTCGTTTAGCTGCCCTGAGGGGCTACACAGGCTGCAAGAAACTGCTTGAACGCTATAAACAGGCTGCCTTCTACAGTGGGCAATAAAATTGCGCGAAGAACCGATTGGGTATTCCGGAAGCATTCGGCCACCCATTCCGGTAACATCCGGCCACCCTTTTCCAGCCAGCGGCGCAGTCTATTTCAATAACCGTTACCCTCGTTCTTGAGACCCTTTCAAGGATGATGGGATTGCATCATGAAGAGACTGCCCATGCGCAAAATTCGTGAAGTTTTCAGGCTCAAATTTGAGCACAACCTCAGTGAGCGAAAGATCGCCCAAAGCTGCAATATCTCCCGCTCAACCGTTAAAGATTATCTGGCTCGGCTTTCGGTTTCTGAACTGACCTGGCCACTGCCTGACTCCATTGATGAGCATACGCTGGAGCAGCAATTGTTCCCCGTCAAACCATCATCAGGCAGGAACAAGCAGGCTCAGCCTGACTGGAGTCAAATTCATCAGGAACTCCGGCATCCCGGTATGACTCTGATGCGACTCTGGCAGGAGTACAAAGCCTGTCATCCGGATGGTTATCAGTACAGCTGGTTCAGTGACCAATATCGGTCATGGAAGAACCCGGTGGATGTGGTCATGCGGCAAAACCGTATAGCCGGAGATAAGCTCTTTATTGACTACGCAGTTCAAACGATGCCTGTCGTTGACCAGTACACTGGTGAAGTACGACAAACACAGATTTTTGTCGCTACACTGGGAGCTTCCAACTACACCTATGCGGAAGCCACCTGGAGCCAATCGCTTCCGGACTGGGTCGGCTCTCATGTACGTGCCTTTGACTATTTTGGAGGCACTCCCTGCACAATGGTACCTGATAATTTGAAATCAGGCGTAAAACAACCCCATCGGTATGAACCGGTGATCAATCCCACCTATCAGGATCTGGCTGAGCATTATCAAGTAGCCGTTGTTCCCGCCCGGGTCAGGAAACCTCAGGATAAGGCCAAGGTTGAATCTGCCGTACAGGTGGTCGAACGCTGGATACTGGCCAGCCTGCGTAACCAGACATTCTTTACCCTGTCGGCACTGAACAAAGCGATTCGCAGCCTGCTGGATGAGCTGAATAACAAACCGTTCCAGAAATTACAAGGTAATCATCGTTCACTGTTTGAGGAGCTGGACAAACCGGCACTCAAGCCTTTACCTGCAGAGCGTTATCAATACGCTGAGTGGAAAGAGGCTCGGGTACACATTGACTACCATGTGTCAGTAGACGGCCATTACTACTCCGTGCCTTACCAACTGGCTAATGAGCAATTAAACAGTCCAGACATAGAACAAATGTCGTTTGATGAACGGTTGGGGGCTGATGGTTGATCGGGAAATGACTGTCCGTGATAACCGGCGCTTGAAAACCCGTTTAAAAAATGCACGACTAAGGCAGCATGCCTGCATGGAAGACATTGACTTCCGCCACCCTCGCGGACTCAAGCGTGAGCAGTTTCAACAGTTACTGGGCAGTGGCTGGATAAAGGATCATCAAAACGGCCGAAGCTGCTTGGACTGCACTTACTGCCGAGCTATTCTCCGGAGTTAAATCCTGATGAACAGGTCTGGAATCAGCTCAAAGAAAAGCTGGGAAAAGCTGCTTTGAAGACCAAAGATGAGTTCATAGATTTTGTTCGTAGTAAGATGCGAGCGCTACAAAAAACGCCTGAAGTTGTTAAAGGTTTTTTCAGGTTGCATGACACCAGCTATGCCTGCAGGCAGTGCTACCTATAATGGTTAGAAATCTGTAGGGTTCTTTCTTGGTTAACACAGCCCAGGCAATGCGAGCATTCTTATTGGCAACTGTCACCGCTGATATATTCTTGCCCCTGCGCTGGTCAAGCTCTTTAATCCAGTTATTACGTCGATCGTCGTGTTTGTCGGCTACCCTGACAACGGTTCTGCCACCGTGTATCAACAGGGTTCGCAGGTAGGTATCGCCCCGTTTACTGATCCCGAGCAACGTGGGCACGCCACCGGTCGATTGCTGCTTTGGCACCAAGCCCAGCCAAGCAGACCATTCCATTAGGTCTTGATTCTTGAATGTCGTAAAGGCCGAAAGAGTTACTGGTATTTTGGGAGCAGAAACTCAGGATTGACCGGAAAGAGCGTCAAGCCCAGTACTTCTAGTGCTGGGAAGGATAGCTCGGAGTCCGATAGGACTCCTAATGCGGTCTATTCTGTTGTTCGATGTATTGTTTTGATATTGGTTCATCCAGTAATGGACGAAGTTGGTGCCGATGAAGCCGGCACCGCCTGTGACCAGGAGATGTTTCATTAACTTATCTAAGAGTGAGTAATTGACAAAAAAGGGCTTGCATCTACATTGAATCAGGCATAACCATAAGGAAATGCTAATACAGGAGGTCAAGCCGTATGGCCAAACCAGACTTTCAGAATTTATACGAAAATGACTATTACGCTTGGGTAAACAAACAGCTTGAGCTTCTGCGTTCCGGGCAGTGTCATGCAGTCGATATTCAAAACCTGGTCGAAGAAGTTGAGGATATGGGCAAAAAAGTAAAGCGTGAGCTTGAAACCCGTTTAAGCGTACTGCTCATACATTTACTTAAGTGGCAATATCAACCCGATCGACGTGGGGCAAGTTGGGAGATCACCATAAAAGGTCAACGACGTGACCTGGAAAAACTCCTGTCGAAAAACCCCAGCCTAAAGCATATTCTGGATGAAACCATAGCCAGTGCCTATGCCGATGCAGCCTATTATGCTCATATTGAAACAGGTTATCCTGAAGAAGACTTCCCACCTGATTGTCTCTGGACGTTTGAGCAGTTTATGGATGCTGACTTCTGGCCTGATCGCTTTAAAGATTAGGCGCGCTAACGCCCTTCGGTCAGATGTTGATGGCTTATCGCAACTCTGCAAGCACCTCTTTGAGACCTTTCCGCCAGTGCTCGATATCTGTCTGAGGTCCTCGCTGGGTGCGGGGTTTCATGATTTTTCCCTGGCTCAATGGCTGAGTTGATTTCGGTTTTTTTTCTTTGAACTCCGGGGTCAGAACTGCTCCCATTGTGTCTTATCAATGACATCCCAGGCTTTCCAGAAATTGCAGTGGTGTCATTACCGCCAGGTTTTGCGTTTTATAGTCTTTTATATTACGGGTAATGAGCAGGTTGGCACCCCCGCTCTGTGCGGTGAAGTATTGAATACCGTCTTCAAAGTCTGTGAAAGTCGAGTGCAGCGCAATTTCAAGACTTGCTTCAGAGGTGGCCATTACCTTGAGCAGGCTTTTGAGTTTTTGCAGTGTTGCCCGTGCTGCCTTCTGGCCTTTTATTCTGCGGAGAATATAAAAGACGTTGGCAAACACCAGAACCGATGTTGCACCATAAAATTCACCGGACTGGATTTTGGAAAAAATAGCGGCACTTTGTTCAAACCAGGGTTCTCGTTTTGCCAGTAAGTCCAGCACAACTTCGGCATCCAGAAACAAGGTGGGGGTCATTGGTATTTGTCCTGCAGAAAATCGATGTAGTTCCTGGCGTCTTCCAGCTCTTTTTCGCTGATAATGCCCGCTAGATCGGCTACTGCACCAGTGAGTTGTGGTGCCTGTGAATGTTCTGTACGGGGTAAGCTTTTTAAATAATTCTCTACCAGCTTCGATAAGCTTTGCTGCTGCTGTGCAGCATAGGCTTTGGCTTGCTGCACCACTTCAGGATCAACGGTCAGGGTTAATTTGTTCATTATGCATTGTCCGCAATACGTATTGTTTTAAAAAAATAGTACGTAATCCAGTAATTGACAAGCCGGCGGATGGAAAAACACTTTCTGAAATCCCACATAAACAGCAACGGAAACCTGCATGGGCACTTGGGTTTTACCAGGCGAGTTATAAATCTACCGAGGCAGCGGTCTGTGCGACTTTGGCATCCGGCAGTTATACCCAGAAGGCTATTGCTGATTATTTTGGCCTGCATTATTCCACGGTGAGTAATACCAACTCCACCTTCTAAATATGAACTGCGCAGCCATTTTGAACCGCTGGATCTTCGTTGGAATTCCTCGCAATAGCCCTGCTATTACTCGTCATTCTGCCTTGCCCAGCGGTTCAAAATGACTTGCTCGTTATCATATTTAGAAGGTGGAATTGGTATAAGATGCTTGCACGGCAGGCATAGGGTTGACGGTGACAGGGCTCCAGGGTTGTTTTTGTTTCAGTAATGGAAGCGGCATTGGAGTATGAACAGGTTGCCGTTGCTGAAGGCGTATACCAATCGATGTTCCTGGTCTATCCTGCGCGACCAGAATCCTGAAAAGTTACCTTTGAGTGGCTCCGGTTTTCCTGTGCCTTCAAAGGGGCTACGCAGACATTCTTTAATGAGTTTTCTTAGCTTCCCGGCTTTTGGTTTGTCGGTGGCCAACCAGTATTGGCAGTCTTCCCATGCTTCTTCAGACCAGCTTAACGTGACCTTTTTCGGGGTACTCATAAGTCAGGCAGATCCCTTTGGATACCCTTATTGGCTTTGAATTGTTCAGCGGCGGATTTCAACCGACGGGCATTTTCAGGAGAAGAGAGCAGATAAAGCGTTTCCATCAGGCTGTCGTAACTTTCTTTCGACATCACCACCGCATCTTCTGCGTCGCGTCGATGAATGATGGTGTGGGTTGCATCATTAACAACGCTGTCCAGAACCGCTTTGAGATTTTTTCTCATTTCTGTGTAGGAAACCACATTCATTTTATTTTTCCAGATACCTGTACGTGATAAAGTACAGGTATAATTAGCTCTTGTTATTTGGCAAGAAAAATCGGGGTCTTGACCCTGCTCTGCTTTTATTACCAGCAAACATATATAATTGATGGCCCGGTTTATTTCAGCCAGGGCTTTTTCTTCCTTTTTTATCGTTTCGTTAATTAATCATTAGGTAAACCCCCGGCTATGCCGGGG
>NZ_PJPV01000054.1 GCF_002864045.1 Endozoicomonas acroporae | reverse complement strand
TATTTTCTGGCTAAGTGGGCAGTTACTATGCAAGGCACAACGTAGGGAGCATAGCCGTAGCTATGTGACCGTAGTTGTAACGCCGCAGAGTGACTGTCCACTTAGTCAGAAAATACGATTTCATTTGGTTAACTACTTATCGGCCGGGTTATTTTTTCGGCTTATTGGAGAACAGCCTGTCCAGGGTCATTTTAGGGTCAGCAAAGGAGCCATGAATCCGGTAACGGATGCTGGCCAGCTGGTCCACCTGTTTGCCCACCAGTCTGTCCGCAATGTAAATAATGCCCGCTACCTGGGGAGCAGTGCCCAGCAGTACGCTGAGAATCGGCAGATTGGATGACACAGGCAGGGTAACCACCAGGCTCAGATCCAGCTGTTCGGTGTTGGTATCGATAGTGCCATCCAGTTTGAAGTCGGAAGACGGCCCTTCGATCACCATGGGTGAATTGAAGGTAATCAGTCCCCGGTTAAAGTTCAGGCTGCCCTTGATTTGATCAAAACTGATACCGGACGAGTAGAGATCGGAAAAGTCCAGCTTTATCCTTCTGGTCAGTGCTTCGGTATTAAAAATACCAAATAATTTAAGTGCTTCCGACGAGCCATTATCGACTTTGCGCAGCCGCCCCTTCTTCAGCAGCAAATCGATCCGGCCTTTCATGGTGGCAATCGAGCCTCCAAGAGGCGATCCATCCCAGTTCAGGCTGGCTTCGAAACGGCTTTCCCTGGCCTCAAGAAAACCTGAAGAGCCCAGGGCTTTCTGCAATGCTGTGATGTCCGTGCCCTTAAGTTCTCCCTGAACCCAGCTGCGCTGTTCACCGTCCATCAGCACCCAGTCTGCCAGACCATTCAGCGACATACCCGACAGCTCACCGGTAATATGATCGATCTTGACACCGTTGGGGCCATGACGAAGTTTAAAACCGATGCTTGCTGGTGTTCGGCTGCCAACCTGAATATGGCTGATGTTCACATCAAGATTGGGCAACGTTGCCGGATTGATGTCCGCCAGGCTGTCCCCGGAATCTAAAGGACTATCCCCGGAAGCGGTTTCAGCAGCAGGCTCTGGCAGATGTACACGGTCAATATAAAGAGACCACGGTGCAGTTTGCTGGTCAGGAATCCATAAATCACCTTTCAGTGTCTGTCCATCAACGGCCAGTTGCATGCCTTTTCTGTCAGACTGTGACCTCTGATTCTGAACCGCCTGCTGAAGTGAAACCGATATATCCGGCCAGAGATAATCCCCATACTTCAGTGATCCGAGGTGAACATTGTCAAGGGCCAGGCGTGAGACCAACTGTTGCTCGACAGGACTACCGGGCTGCCCTTCAAAGCGAGCCTTCCAGGGACCGAGATCCAGTTCCGGCAAAGCACCGGTCACCAGAAATTGATTCCCTGAAGGCCAGACAGCAGAGCCTGTAATAGACTGGGAAGCATTCCCCCCCAGAGTAACCAGGGCAGACTCCGGGGAAAACGCCGAAGTCATTTTCATGTCCAACCGCCCCAGTGTCCCCAGCGTCACACCCAGCAGCTGGTGACCTTCCTTTTTGGTCAGAGAAAACGACAGGGGGAGCGGTGTATCCGCTACCTTACCCACCGGGGCTGGCAGCTCAACGTCAACACCAAGCAGCTCGCTGTCAACCCTGAGTTCAGTGTTATTGTCCGCCAATCCCAGGGATAAGCTGGCGCGATAATCCGTTTCTCCCTCCAGCAAACTGAGCCAATCCAGCTTCAGCCAGTCCTGAAGTGATGACACTGAGGCTCTGCCTGACCAGACAATATCGGTGGAAACGGGTTGTTGATTCTGTACCATCGAACGTATCTGAAATTGAGCCGGCTGATCAAACAGTTGACCAGATAACTGTCGTGCAGTAAGCCCCCGGTCAGTGCTGTAGGAGAGATCACCGGCAATGCCTTTTGCGGCAATCCCCACCTCAGGAATCCCGAAGGTAAACGATTCCACAGCACCACGGATAGCCACTTCAGAACGGCTCGGGTCATTAAGGGGAAGTGTCAAATCAAGTCCGGCATCCAGCTGCCCCTGTAACGTCCATTGCTCTGCTGCACCCTTCATCCAGTCATTAATGGGTGTCCGGGTAAGAAAGTGCTGCAGAGTCTCGCCACTGGCATTCAGCTGACTGCTGATCCTGAGTATTGATGTCCCGTCCAGCGGCACTCGCGCGACTATATCATCCAGTTGGCCACCCGCTGACTCAGCCTGCTGGCCCAGTACTTCCACCCGGTCATCGTTAACATTAACCTGCCCGGCCAGGCCGGTAATCACTGGCCAGTCCGGCGCGTAGTCCAGCTCGCCATTCTGGAGATCAAAAAACAGTCCCCAGCGAGAATCCTGGGGGCCGATATCTCCACGCTTACCACCAGACAGCGCACCGTTATAAATAAACCCGCCCCCTGAGATATCCGCCTTGCGAATGGCGGTATCCAGCCAGTGCACCAGACCGCTGTTCATGGGCAACAAAGCTGGCAGGTATTTGCCCGTATAACGGGCATCACCATTGCTCATGCCCACCGTCAATGCCATATCCAGGGTGTCACCTTCATGCCATTTCAGCGGGATATCAAGCCTGAGCTTGCCTTTCAGATCACCTTCAGCCCCCACCAGGGCGATATCATCCGACTTCAAAATATAAAAGTCATCAATAACATCCCAGTAAAGGCGAGCTTTGGCAGTAGCAAACGTCCAGGTCTCCCGGAACAGTTTGGGAAAGCCCAGCTGGAAGTTCCGGGTATCCAGGTCAAGATAGCCCTGCAGCAGGTTCATCCTTAACTGACCACTGACATTACCCCCGGAAGGAGCGCCGCGCCAGGCAGCCACCGACACATTGTCAAGCCGGGCACTTAAGTCGAAATCAAACGGTTGACGGGATGGGTAAAAACGGATGGCCAGATCCTGCAACTGGCCAATGGGATTCAGGGTATTCACCAGATCAGCCACCGGTTCCGGAAGCGCATCGGTATCCTGTAACCATCGTTTCAGCAGATCCAGATCCAGGTTTGCGGTCGCTACGGTTACCGTATATTCTTCAGCTCGGCCACCGGCCAGATACCAGCTGTTTTCCCACTGATAAACCGTCCCGTTATGCAGGCGGTTTTCCAGATTGAGGCCATTCAGCCAGATCTGCCAGCTGGATTCTGACAACGGCTCCCGGGACAAAACGCCCTGCATAAATACATGGGTCTGCCCGGAAAGATGGTTCAACGCACCAGCGTTATCCCGGTACGTTACATCAGGAGAAGCGATCTCTCCCTGTACTTGCCAGGCCCCATCATCATAAAGCCACCGGGTCTCCAACTGCACCACTGCTGACAGCACATCATCATAACAACCAGACCACAGGACACAGAGCTGCTCAACATCAAGATCACTGGCGACAGCCACTCCCTGCCACCGGGAAAACTGACCAGGGCCGACGATGCCAGAGCCATCGATGGCAAGATAACCAGCACCCGCCTCAAGACGGACCGACAGATTTTTCTGGTCACCATCCGTCACAACAGTCAAATGCTGGCCACGAATATCACTGCCCTCACCATTGGCTTTGCGCATACTCAGGCGGATATCACGAATATCCACCTTCTTTTGCAGGGCAAGCCATTCCAGTGCAGAACTTTGTTGATATTCAGGAGCCTGTAATGATGACCCGGCAACCCGTTGAATACCGGATAGCGCCCACTGGGCACCATCGCCACGGACCAGCTCAACATTGACTCCATTGATTTCCAGGGATGAAAATACCGGCGTCCAGTGTAACAGTGACTCCTTCAGGCTCAGTTCCAAAGCCAGCTGCGAGATACTGAACCCGGCCTGATCTGCCTCTTTACCCTTAAGCGTCAACCCTTGCATGGATAACCATGGCTCGCCATCATTCCATTGCGCAGACATGGACTCAATTTGCAGGTCAGCCTGTAAACGGTCGCTGAGAACACCTGAAAGCTGAGGCAGCAGAACCGGTAAAGCACTGAACATTAGTCGCCCAAACCCCACCAGAATGACCAGAATGGTTAACCCTGTCAGTAGTAGCCGCCAACTCCATTTCATCAAACTATTCAGTAGACGGAGACTGCCAGATGGTGTTTTTTCACCATCTGCCTCATGAATAAACGGAGCACTCCGCCTGAGGCTGTTTACCATCCGCTTCAACAACCGAGTTCCCGCCCTGACAAACCATTGGACAACTGACCATCAGCCAGCCGTATAACAAAAGTGACGCTCAACAAAATATCAATCCAGTAACCATTACCAAATACTAAAAAAACACTACCCGCTTCCCGTTAACCGCGCCCCTGAGAAGCGGGGTAGCGGGCAGCAGGAAGCGGGCAGCGTTCGTTACACCAGAACTACATCAAACTGTTCCTGGGTATAGATCGGCTCTACCTGAAAACGAATAGGCTTCTGGATAAACTCTTCAAGATCGGCGACATTATTGGACTCTTCATCCAGCAGACGGTCTATCACGGTCTCAGCCGCCAGCACCGTATAACTGTCGCCATCATAGGCCCGGACAGCCCGGAGAATTTCCCGGAAAATCTCGTAGCATACTGTCTCTGCCGTTTTCAAGGTACCACGGCCCTCACAGGTTGGGCAGGATTCACACAGAACATTTTCCAGTGACTCACGGGTTCGCTTGCGGGTCATCTCCACCAGGCCCAGTTCACTGACGCCGGTAAAATTGGTCTTGGCATGGTCATGCTCCATGGCCTTTTCAAAAGCACGCTGAACCTGCCGCTGATGCTCCGGATCTTCCATATCAATAAAGTCGATAATGATGATCCCCCCCAGGTTCCGTAAACGGAGCTGGCGGGCAATGGCAACGGCCGCTTCAAGGTTGGTTTTAAAGATAGTCTCTTCCAGATTACGATGACCAACAAAGGCACCGGTGTTGACATCGATGGTGGTCATGGCTTCGGTTTGATCAATAATCAGATAGCCACCGGACTTCAGCTGAACTTTACGGCTAAGCCCCTTGTTGATCTCATCCTCAACGCCAAACAGATCAAAAATCGGGCGTTCGCCGGGGTAATATTCCACCCGGCCGTCAATCTCAGGCACCAGCTTCTTGACGAATTTGGACACCTTTTCAAAGGTTTCCCGGGAATCAATACGGATCTTTTCAATGTTGGGATTGACCAGGTCGCGCATGGTTCGCAAGTGCAGCGGCAAGTCTTCATAGACATTGGCAGGTGCCCTGCTCTCCCGGATATTCTCTTCGATGGTGGCCCACAGCCTGCGCAGAAAGAGAATATCCGCACGCACCTCATCTTCACCAATGCCTTCTGCTGCCGTTCTCAGAATAAAGCCACCGGCACCATCATCACCGCCAAGGCAAGACTCAACCAATTGCCGCAGACGTTCCCGCTCCTCAACATCTTCGATGCGCAGCGAGATCCCAACGTGGTTGTTTTTTGGCATGTGCACCAGATAGCGGGCCGGAATGGAGATATGGGTAGTCAGGCGGGCACCTTTGGTACCCAGGGGATCTTTGGTTACCTGAACCACCAGCGACTGGCCTTCATGCACCAGTTCATAAATCGGGCGTTCCTGGGTCTCTTCCCCGTTTTTTTCGTGGCGGCTGTCCTGCCTGGGCGCAATTTCACTGGCATGAATAAACGCCGCCCGTTCAAGGCCAATATCAACAAAAGCGGCCTGCATTCCCGGCAGGACACGAACCACCTTCCCTTTATAAATATTGCCGACAATACCGCGACTTCGGGCACGCTCGACATAGATCTCCTGCAGCACCCCATTTTCAACCAGAGCCACCCGCGATTCCATGGGCGTGATATTCATGAGAATTTCTTCGCTCATCCCAGTCCCTCAATTCCTTTAATGCATTGACCTGTGGTGCCTCTTTGACTGCCGATGAGTTTCAACCCAGGCATCACAGGTCAATACACTTTCCACCATTTCTTTAGAGGCTGTTTGAGAACAGCTGACGTACTGGTAGAAACAAAGTAGATCAGTCGATCATACCAGCAATTTGCATCCGGTTTTTGCTTCCTGACAAACTTTATACCAAAAACCGTTCCATGATGTTGTGAGAGCGTATTCACGCTCTTTTTTGAACTGCAAAAACGGAGAGAAAATGAGACACCTTAGTTGGAAATAAGATACAGACTACAGATCAGCACGTTTGCCAGAATGGCACATTAAAATCTGACAGAAGTCGTGCAGTCTCCATAAGCGGCAACCCGACAACACCGGAATAGCTGCCAGACAGACTCGCTACCAAAACTGCACCATAGCCCTGAATTCCGTAGGCACCTGCTTTATCGGTCGGCTCCCCGGAGGCAATATAATCATCAATCAACGAATCAGGCAGGTCATTAAACACCACATCCGTAACCGACAACTCAGTTTGCAGCTGACTGCCATCGGTGACCGCTACTGCGGTCATCACCTGATGAGTCTTGCCGGACAGCATCCCCAACATACGACGAGCATCGTTTGAATTCTGAGGCTTGCCGAGAATTTGATCATTACAGACCACCGTTGTATCTGCTGCCAGCAAAGGCAAGTTGGCAGAATCCCGGGTTACTGATGCCTGCCAGCCTGCTGCTGCCTTTTCCCGGGCCATGCGCAGCACGTACTCTGCTGGAGCCTCACCGGGGAATGGGGTTTCATCAATGTCACAGGCCAGTTGATGAAAGGAAACACCGATTTGCTGTAACAGCTCAGCTCGACGCGGGGATTGGGAAGCCAGATAGATCATATTCAACCTTTTTTTGAACAACACAGATTAGAGGGATAGATGCCTGAAGCCTAACGTAATGCAGACGGATTATAAAAGAGTTGGAACTTATTCGTTAGTTAGTGGTCAAAAACTACAGCAAAGCTTTAATACCCGCACACCCCACTCATCCCGAGCGGAGCCAAAGGATGGGAGCACCGCACTTCAATCAGTGCGAACGGTGTGGGTATCAAAGAATCAACTACTTAACAATTCTCTTAATAAAGAAACACAGGAGGTTTCTATGACAGGCCCCACTGCCGGTAATCCAGCGCTCAATCTTCCCCAGAATGCGCAAAATAATGAATGGACCTGCGTAAGCTGGTTTAAAAAAATTTCTGATGCTGTTGCCAGTAAAACATCTCGCTTTTTTGGGCGTGTTGTTGCCGCTGTGCTATCTGTAGCCGCCTTCATTCCTTCACTGGGCGTTGATCTTGTTTATGCAGCCAAGAGCCTGTATGACAGGAAAGTCACCAATCTCCAAACCAGGGTAGAGTGGATAAGAGACATTCATGATAACGATGTCAAAACTACGATGGCAAATTACAACCGTTTTCTGGCAAAGAACGTCTTACATCATCCAGAGGCTATCCCGGAAGCCGCTCACCGACAACTGGTTGAGGCCCTGAATGGTGATATTCCAATTGAGTTGATTACTCCAGACCAAAATGCTTTTACAACATTTAAGTTCGGGGAAGAGCTAAGGACTGGTGAATCCAGACGTTACTACGATATTGGCGATGGACAGGCACTGGCAATGAATAATCGCCCACACCAGTTCTATGATGAATTAATGATGAATAGATACCTGGAAAAATTAGGTGTTCCGACCATTGAAATCAAACCCGCCGTTATTCGTTGGGAATTCGAGGGCGAAAAATACACAATGGCAACCTACATCACAACATCATTTAGCGAATACGCAAAACAAAATGCTTTCTTAATACATATAAGATCTACTCCAGAGGAAAATGAACTACTGAATGGTAAGAAATTGTTAGCAGTAGACGAAGACAAAGACGAAGACGAGTATATAAAGACTCCTGAGAACTGGGATGAGGTTTTAAAGCCACTGGTTAATGATGTTAGAACCCTGATTGATAATGGTGTTTCTACACGTGCCTGTTACGGAATTGCGGCTACCCACAAAGCCATCGTTGTCGGAAAAGGCAATAAATTCCACTCAGGGGGGCCTGCTGAATATGAGATTCGCGCATTTCCTTATGAATTTGTAGACGAAACCACTCAACTGGATCAACTTCCACCTAAAAAGCGGCTTACAGCCAGGGAGGAGGAAGAAATATTGCAACATTATTTCGAGTTAGCCGCTTTTGTTCAATTTAACCCCAAGGCATGGCGCTTGCCAAAAGAGTGGAAAAAACTTGTTAAAGATCTTGTCGAAAGACATATTCGCCGATGAATCTTCCTGTGAAATTGAAACTTATTCACTCAATAGCGGTCAAATCTCTAGGCAATTTACTATAACTCCAAAAATTACTTACAACTTTACAACTATATGGTTTAAAGAGAAACACAGGAGGTTTCTATGTCAGATCCGATTATTGGTAATCCAGCACTCAATCCCTCCCAAAATGCGCAAAATAGTGAATGGACCTGCGTAAGCTGGTTTAAAAAAATTTCTGACGCTGTTGCCAGCAAAACATCTCGCTTTTTTGGGCGAGTTGTTGCCGCTGTGGTAACTGTAGTCACTTTTATTCCTTCACTGGGCGTTGATCTTGTTTATGCAGCCAAGAGCCTGTATAACAGAAAAATCACCAAACTCCAGGATCCTGCTCCAAATCTCCCGGTTATTCCGGGAGCCAAAGTACAATGGCGAAGATACATTCATGATGACGATGTTAAAGCTACGATGGAACGTTACGATCGTTTTCTGGCAGAAAACCTCACTCATCATCCAAATGAGATTCCGAAAGCAGCAGATCAACAATTAAATGAGGCAGCTAAAGGTAGTATGCCCATTGAGTTGATTACTGAAGATGGTGTCAAAACCGTAAAACTCAATGAAGAGCTGGGAGGTGGTGGATCCAAGACTTTCTACGATATCGGCGATGGCCAGGCACTGGCAATGATCAGGGCCCCATACCAATTCTATGATGAGTTAATGATGCTTCGATACCTGGAAAAATTAGGTATCCCTACTAATGAAATCAAACCTGCGGTTATTCGTTGGGAATTTGAGGGCACCACATACACAAAAGCAACCTACATCGCACCATCATTCAGCGAATACCCAAAACAAAATGCTTTCGTATTGGACCACAAGGACTGTGATAAGCTTGCCGGTCAACTGAACGGTAAGAAAGTGTTACCAGCAGGCCAGGATGCATTCACACTTGAGAACTGGGATGAGGTTTTGAACCCACTGGTGAATGATATTAGAACCCTGATTGATAATGGCATTTCCACTCTGGGTGATGCATGCAATGCCATTCTTGTGGGAAAAGGCAACAAATTCCACTCAGGGGGGCAAGCTGATTTTGAGGCGCGTGCATTTCCATTTGATTTCTCAAGCAAAGTCGAGCAGTACGATCAGCTCCCCGTTAAAAAGCGGCTTAAAGCGAAAGAGGAGGAAAGAACATTGAGGGCCTATATTGAGCAAGTCGTTTTCATTCAATTTGATGCCACGGCATGCGCCTTGCCAAAAGAGTGGAAAGGCCTTGTTAAGGACCTTGCCAAAAGATACCTTCGTCGAAGAAACTTCCTGTGAAAAAGTACCGACAGATTTCTATCCCGGGAGAATCCCGGTTCAGTTTTTCTGCCTGCATTTGCCTTTTCCCAGCGGGGGGGCTCACCGGGAAAGGGCTTTTATTAAAGGCCATTTTCTGGCTGAAAACATCAATTTGTTGTAACAGCTCAGCACGATGCAGCCATTGGTAAGCAAGATGGATCTTACTTAATCTTAAAAGAATTGAAACTTATTCACTGTATAGTGGTCTGAACCAATTGATAATCAATTATATCCCAAAATCATCATTAACAACTACATGATTTAAAGAAACATAGGAGGTTTCTATGTCAGACCCGCTTATTGGCAATCCGGCACTCAATACCGATCAGACCACAGTAAAGCGCAAATGGACCTGCGCAAGCTGGTTTGACAAAATTTCTGAGGCTGTTGCCAGTAAAACATCTCGCTTTTTTGGGCGTGCTGTTGCCGCTGTGGTGTCTGTAGTAGCATTTATTCCGTCACTGGCGGTTGATCTTGTTTACGCAGTCAAGAGCCTGTATGACCGAAAAGTTACCAAACCTCAAACTATGACTGAAAACCAGCTGCCAGTTAGCAGACCACAAACTACAGCTCAATCCCCGATACCAGAGAGAAGGTCACAAACTACAGCTCAAAACCCGATGCCAGAGAGCGGGCAACAAACTACAGCCCAAAACCCGACACCAAAGAGCGCGACACCAAAGAGCGAGTCACAAACAACAACTCAAAACCCGATACCAAAGAGCGGGTCACCAACTACAGCTCAAAACCCGACACCAAAGAGCGGGCCACAGACTACAGCTCAAAACCCGACACCAAAGAGCGGGCCACAAACTACAGCTCAATCCCCAATACCAGAGAGAAGGCAACAAACTACAGCTCAAAACCCCATACCAAAGAGCAGATTTAAAAGTACGGCTCAAAAACGAATGGCAGAGGGTGGTTCAAAAACCCTGACTTCAAACCTTCAAGTTATTCCCGGAGCCAAAGTACAATGGCAAAGATACATCATTGATGACGATGTCAGAGATGCGATGGAAAGATACAATCGTTTTCTGGCAGTTAACGTTTCACATCATCCTGAGGAAATTCCAAAAGCAGCCTACAGTCAATTGGAGAAGGCAAGAGATGGCGGTATTCCCATTGAGTTGATTACTCAGGATGCCGTTAAAACAGTAAAACTCAAGAAGAGTCTGGGAGCTGGTGCATCAAAGACATTCTATGATACTGGTGATGGCCAGGCACTGGCAATGAATGCGGCCCCACACCAATTCTATGATGAGTTAATGATGCACAGTTACCTGAAAAAATCAGGTATTCCAACCCTTGACATCGAACCCGCTGTTATTCGTTGGGAGTTTCAGGGTATCAAATACTCAATAGCAACCCATATCGCGCCATCATTTAGCGAATACGCCAAAGAAAATGCTTTTGAAGTGATCAGCAAAACCAGTCTTATGATTTTTAATCATCTAAACGATAAGAAAGTGTTATCAGAAGGCCAGAAGTCGTCCATACTTGAAAACTGGGATGCGGCTTTAACTCCACTGGTTAAGGATATTAGAAACCTTATTGATAATGGAGTTTACAACCCGGGTGACGCCTTCAATATGATTCTTGTGGGAAAAGGCGCTAAATTCCACTCAGGAGGTCCTGCTGATTATGAGGTTCGTGCATTCCCAATTGATTTCTCAAGCAAGATTTTTCGCTATGACCGTCTGCCCGTTAAAAATCAGCTGACAGCTGAAGACGAGAAAACAATATTGAAGGCACATATCAAGCAAGCAGCTCTTATTCAATTCGATGCCAATGCACACCAGTTGCCAAAAGATTGGAAGCGTCTTGTTGATAACCTTGCTGAAAGATACCTTCGCAAATGAAGACCTCGGTAAAAAGGCAGTGTGGGTTTTCCAGGAGGCCAATGAAGTAGCCTCCTAGACCACCCGGAAATAGCGCCTCAAAAAACGCAGTCCGGACATAACCCAGGGCCAGATAAGCGCGCTGGATAATGAAGGCAGCAAATACCAGACAGAGGGAATCGTATTCCCTGCAGCACTGCGAACCCACAGTAGCAGCAGTTGATAAAAACCTACCATCAGGAACACCATGAAGGCCTGTTGCCAGACAGGAAATAACCTGAGCCGCCGATGCAGGCTGAGCACAATAAAAGCAATCATGGTCATCCCCAGGGAGTTCAACCCAAACAGACTTCCCTGAAACACATCCAGCAGCAAACCAGTAATAAAGGCAAACAGCAAACCAAACCGCTCCGGCAATGCCAGAACCCAGTAGATAACCACCAGCGGAACCCATGCCGGACGAACCAGTGATAACCATTCAGGCAATGGCATAATACTGAACATTGCCCCTACCAGCAGGGTCATCCACACCACCCAGTGGGCATTAGCCTGCTGAACCATTATCGCCGCACCTCATCTGTTTTCTTCTCTGCCTTGGTCTTTGAAACACCTGTCTGGGCAGCATTGATCGGCTCAATCAGGCCAGAGACTTCCCGAAAAACCAGAAGCACAACCCGGCTTCTATTCACTTCAGCAAGAGGCTTAACTTCAATAGAGGCAAAGGCATCGCCGGAATTATGGATAACCCGGGTAACCACCCCCACCGGGTACCCCTCGGGATAGATGCCGCCCAGCCCCGAACTGGTCAGGAGATCACCCTCCTGAAAATCTTCAGTAACCGGGATATGCTGCAATTCAAGGCGATCCGTACGACCGGTCCCCGTAGCAATAGCTCGATATTTGGTTCGGTGATTTTGTACAGGAATGCGGGCCGCCACATCGGTCAGCATCAACACCCGACTGCTGACCGGGCTGACCTCAATGACCTGCCCCATCACGCCATGAGCATCGAGAATGGCCTGCCCTTCGTAGACCTTGTCAATGGCTCCCTTGTTAATGATCACCCGGTGCCGGAAAGGATCAGGGTCAACACCAACCACCTCGGCAACCAATACCTGCTCATCCACCAGTTCAGAAGAGTTCAGCAACTCCCGCAGGCGGATATTCTGGGCTGTTAATGAGGCAAGCTTCTGAACCTTCTGTTCAAGAATCAGGTTTCGTGCCTTGAGACGGGCGTTTTCCTGAAGCAAGTCGTTGTGCGACATCACCACCTGTGAAGCGGTTCCCCAGATACGCCCGGGCAGATCAGCAAGAAACAGGACAGGCGTAGCAGCAACAGTCAGCCACTGGCGAACCTGTGACAGGGCGCGATAGCTATGATCAAAATACAAAATCGCCAATGACAGGATGATCAGCAAAACAAAGCGCGTGACCAGAGACTGGCGTTGACTGAAAATCGGTTTAATAACCTGCTCCTTATACCAATTCCACCTTCTAAATATGAACTGCGCAGCCATTTTGAACAGCTGGATCTTCGTTGGAATTCCTCGCAATAGCCCTGCTATTACTCGTCATTCCGCCTTGCCCAGCTGTCCAAAATGACTTGCTCAATCTTTAGAAGGCGGAATTGGTATTACCAGGCCTCAAATTAATTGCCTTGAAAAGGCCATATCAAAAACCTGAAGCACCGTCCTATCGACACCCATGTCTGGCTGACAATTTTCAGTGATCAGCTATTTAAGGTGATGAGTTCAACACTTCCCGGAAAAGCCGCGATTACCGAAAAAACACTGATCACCTGAAGAGGACTGCTAACTTTGCCCAGGAGCCTGTCGGACTTAAGCGTCCGTCTAGGAGGCTGTCCGAGAATAGACTACCCTACTGCGGTGGCAGACCAAAATAGCAAATCAGCAATACCTCGGGAAGAAATATTGCTGATCATTTTCCAACAGGTGCTTGATTAACAGAGCCGTTAATCTGTGGATAACAGGTCCATACGGTGCTTATCCATCATCTCGATGGCCCTGCCGCCGCCACGGGCCACACAGGTGAGCGGATCTTCAGCGACCAGAACCGGCAGGCCGGTTTCTTCACTGATCAGTTTATCCAGATCCCGCAGCAATGCACCACCACCGGTCAGAACCAGGCCACGCTCGGCAATATCCGAAGCCAATTCCGGCGGTGATTGTTCCAGGGCACTTTTCACTGCCTGAACAATCGCCGTCAGCGATTCCTGCAGCGCTTCCAGAATTTCGCCACTGTTCAGGGTAAAGCTCCGGGGAATACCTTCCGCCAGGTTTCGCCCGCGCACATCAATTTCCAGCAGTTCATCACTGGGGTAGGCAATGGCAATTTCCTGTTTGATACGCTCAGCAGTAGCATCACCAATCAGGCTGCCGTAGTTGCGGCGGACATACGTCACAATCGCGTCATCAAAACGGTCACCGCCAATGCGCACAGATTCAGAGTAGACGACACCGCTAAGGGAGATAATGGCAATCTCCGTAGTACCACCACCGATATCCACAACCATGGAGCCACTGGCTTCTTCAACCGGAAGTCCGGCACCAATGGCGGCCGCCATGGGCTCTTCGATCAAATACACTTCCCGGGCACCCGCGCCCAGTACCGATTCACGGATCGCCCGCTTTTCAACTTTGGTTGATTTGCAGGGCACGCAGACCAACACACGAGGGCTGGGCTGAATAAAACTGTTCTCATGCACTTTGTTAATAAAGTGCTGGAGCATACGCTCGCAGACATCAAAGTCCGCTATCACGCCATCCTTCATTGGACGAATAGCGGTAATGTTGCCGGGGGTTCGCCCCAGCATCCGCTTGGCATCGGCACCAACAGCCACTACGCTTTTCTGAGTACCGAGATTGCGGATAGCAACCACAGAGGGTTCATTTAACACTATGCCCTTTTCGCGGACATAGACCAATGTGTTGGCTGTTCCAAGATCAATCGAGAGATCGCTGGAAAACAAGCCACGTAACCTTTTCAGCATGTTATGGTGTACCTTGATTCAAGGCTTGGGTAATTCCAGAAACTCTAACAATGCTGCCTCCGGAGGGCAAGCAGCAATTGTGCTCTGTGGAAGCTGTGCCTGAATCATTTATCTCAGGAAAAGCATTCAAACAGCGGCCTTATAGTGGGATTTACCGAAAAACCGGGTGACTGTCCGTGTGTTTTGTTAAACTGCAATCCTCTATTTTTACACCAATCAGCCCCCCATTTACCATTCCAGCAGAGATGTTTCCGGTAATCATCCCATAGATCACCCGATAAATCCTTGAGAAATAGGTGGGCAGCCCATACATTAGCTTCTTATTTATTTGATTGTTATTCATTTATGGAGAACCATTACCAATGGCCATCGACGCCTCTGGAGTCAAAAAGGTTGCAAAACTTGCACGTCTGTCCATTGACGACGATGCAGTGGAAGTAACCGCTGCCACCATCAGCAGCATACTGGAACTGGTCGATAGCATGCAGGCCGTTGATACACTGGGCGTGGAACCCCTGGCACACCCTCTGGATGCCATCCAGCGCCTGCGCCCTGACCAGGTCACCGAAGAAAACCAGCGAGAGCAATTACAGGGCTGCGCGCCTGCCGTTGAAGAAGGCCTCTTTCTGGTTCCCCGTGTTATTGAGTGACACGTCAGAAAATATTGCAGCAGTGATCGTGGTAGAAACGCCGAAAAGGCATTATTTTCATAATGACTGCTCTGAGTCCGGTAGAAGCTGAGCCTCTTCTATACAATACGACTTCCAACCGACCGAATCCCATGTACGATAAAACCATTGCAGAACAGAGCCGGGCATTAGCCAGTGGCGAAATATCCAGTGTCGAGTTGACACAAACCTACCTTGACCGAATCAGGCTGTTCGATGGTGACATCAACAGCTTTATTACGGTGACTGAAGCGTTAGCCCTGGAACAGGCAGCCGCCGCCGACCAGCGCCGTGCGGCGGGTGATGCCAACGCCATGACCGGCATTCCCGTTGCCCATAAAGACCTGTTCTGCACACAAGGCGTAAAAACCTCCTGTGGTTCAAAAATGCTGGACAACTTTATTGCCCCTTATGAGTCCACCGTCACCGGCAAATTCAGGGATGCGGGTGCCGTTATGCTGGGCAAAACCAATATGGATGAGTTTGCCATGGGCTCTTCCAATGAAAACAGCCATTATGGCCCGGTCAAAAACCCATGGGACAAATCCGCCATCCCCGGCGGCTCCTCCGGCGGTTCTGCGGCAGCTGTAGCAGCCCAGCTGGCGGCTGGCGCTACCGGCACGGATACCGGCGGGTCCATTCGCCAGCCTGCCTCACACTGCGGCATTACCGGAATGAAGCCAACCTATGGCCGGGTTTCCCGGTGGGGTATGGTGGCCTACGCATCAAGCCTTGATCAGGCTGGCCCAATGACCCGCTCCGCTGAAGATGCCGCCATTATGCTGAACACCATGGCGGGCTTTGATAACCAGGACTCCACCTGTCTTGACCATGAAGTACCGGACTACACGGCAACACTGAATGACTCCCTGGAAGGCCTGACCATTGGGCTGCCAAAAGAGTACTTCGCGGCCGGACTGGACAGTGAAGTGGAACAGCAGATCCGCAATGCCATTGCCGAATATGAAAAGCTCGGTGCAAACGTCAAGGAGGTCAGCCTGCCCAATGCCAGGCTGTGCATTCCTGCCTACTACGTGATTGCCCCGGCAGAAGCCTCTTCCAACCTGTCCCGCTTTGACGGCGTGCGTTTCGGGCATCGCTGCGAAGACCCGAAAGACTTGATGGATCTCTACATTCGCAGCCGCAGCGAAGGTTTTGGTGAAGAAGTCAAACGTCGTATTATTGTGGGTACCTACGCCCTCTCGGCTGGCTACTACGACGCCTATTACCGCAAGGCCCAGCAGATCCGTCGCCTGATCCGTGATGACTTCCTCAACGCCTTTAAAGAGTGTGATGTCATCATGGGCCCTAACGCCCCGACATCCGCCTTTGACATTGGCTCCATGAGCAATGATCCGGTCGCCATGTACCTCTCGGATATCTATACACTGTCGGTTAACCTGGCGGGCCTGCCCGGATTATCCGTTCCTGCTGGCATGGCAAACCAGCGCCCGGTCGGCCTGCAGATCATTGGCCAACACTTTGATGAAGCCCGTCTGTTGAATATTGGCCACCGCTTCCAGCAGGCGACCGACTGGCACCAGAAATCTCCGGCATTGGTTTAGGACACAGTAATATGCAATGGGAAACCGTTATCGGACTGGAGATTCACGTCCAGCTCGCCACCAAAACCAAAATATTCTCCGGTGCATCCACCGCTTTTGGTGCCGCACCCAACACCCAGGCCTGCGCGGTAGACCTTGGTCTGCCCGGCATCCTGCCCGTGGTTAACGAAGAAGCCATCAATATGGCCATCAAGTTTGGCCTGGGCATCGATGCCGACATCAACAAGGTGAATGTTTTCGAGCGTAAAAACTACTTCTACCCGGATCTGCCAAAAGGCTACCAGACCACCCAGCTGGAAAAGCCAATAGTGGGCGCTGGTCATGTGGATATCACCTTGGCGGATGGCTCTACCAAGAGTATTCGCATCCACCATGCTCACCTGGAGGAAGATGCAGGAAAAAGCCTGCACGAAGACTTTCACGGTATGTCCGGCATTGACCTGAACCGTGCCGGGACTCCCCTGATTGAGATTGTCACAGAACCTGATCTCCGCAATGCCGAGGAAGCCGTGGCCTTTGCCAAAAAGCTGCACTCCATTGTCACTACACTGGGCATCTGCGATGGCGATATGTCCCAGGGTTCCATGCGGTTTGATGTTAACGTCTCCGTTCGCCCTAAAGGACAACAAGAGTTCGGTACCCGCACAGAAACCAAAAACCTGAATTCCTTCAAGTTTATGGAAGCTGCCATCCTCAAAGAGGTAGAGCGCCAGATCGACCTGATTGAAGATGGCGGAACCGTTATCCAGGAGACCCGTCTCTATAACGGTGATACCGGCGAAGCCCGCTCCATGCGCAGCAAAGAAGAAGCGAACGATTACCGTTACTTCCCCTGCCCTGACCTGCTGCCGGTTATTATTGACGACAGTCGTCTTGAAAAACTGAAGACTGAAATGCCTGAAATGCCAGATGCCAAAAAAGCACGTTTTATCGCTGATTTTGGCCTGAGCGATTACGATGCCGAAATACTTTCTGCTGACCAGGGGACGGCAAACTACTTTGAAGCCACCGTCCATGCCAGTGATGATGCCAAACTGTCTGCCAACTGGATTATGGGAGAACTGTCCAGATCCCTGAATCAGAACAGCATTGCCATCAGCGCAAGTCCGGTGACTGCCGATATGCTCGGCGGCCTGATCAAGCGCATCAAAGACAACACCATCTCCGGCAAAATCGCCAAAGAGGTCTTTGAAGTACTCTGGCAGGGTGAGTGCAGCACGGCCGATGCAGTCATCGAGAAAAAAGGCCTCAAGCAGGTGACCGATACCGGTGCCATTGAAGCCATGATCGATGACGTTCTGGCCAACAATACCCAGCAGGTTGAGAATTATCGTGTGGCTGAGGAAGACAAGCGCGGAAAAATGATCGGCTTCTTTGTGGGTCAGTGCATGAAAGCGTCCAAAGGCAAGGCCAACCCCGGTATGGTCAATCAAATTCTGAAACAGAAGCTGGATGGCTAAACTTTAACAAACGCTTCCCCCTACTTCCTTGAGCTGGTAGAAGGGGGAAGAGCGCGGGTAAATGCTGGATGCACTACTCAAATGCATATCTGAATGGAGCAAACGAAAGGCTTGATTTTCAAACCCTTCAGATAACGTTTCTTTTTTACAGCCCCTGAAGATCCCCCCCTGATTAGCTGTTCACCAGAAAGTGAACCCAGATACTGGCCGCATACCCCAGGGCAATGGCCCAACTCCAGCGGAGATGGGTCATAAAGGTGTAGCCACCTTTCGATGTCCCCATCAAGGCAACACCAGCAGCGGAGCCGATGGATAGCAGACTGCCACCCACACCTGCGGTCAGCGTTATCAATAACCACTGGAAGGCGTCCATTTCAGGATCCATTCCAAGGATGGCAAACATCACCGGAATGTTATCGACAATGGCAGAGATTATACCGGCAATGATATTAGTCCACGTTGCCCCGAGGTCGGCATACATGGTTTCCGAGGCAAGGTCGAGATAACCGAGATAGCGCAGACCACCCACCGAGAAGATGACACCAAAGAAGAACAACAGTGTATCCCATTCGGCATGGGCCACTTCCTGGAAGATATCGATTTTATCCTCTTTGGCCCGGGGACGCGCCGTCAACCGGCGGTTACTGGTCAGCCCCTGAATATTCATGACATAGGTATAGAACATCAACAGGGCGAGACCGGTCATCATCCCCATAAATGGCGGCAGACCTAAAGCTTTCTCAAAACTGACCGCCAGGAAAATGGTCACCAGGAAAAGACAGCAGATGGCAATACCACCACGACGAATGGTACTATCCACTCGCACACCCACCGGACGCCCTTTCTCAATGAAAAAGCTCATGATGATGGCCGGTACCAGATAATTAACCACCGACGGTATAAAGAGGCTGAAAAAGGTAAAGAACTCAAGCTTGCCTGCCTGCCATACCATCAGAGTGGTAATATCGCCAAAGGGGCTGAAAGCACCACCAGCATTGGCAGCAACCACCACATTGATCATGGCCAGGGTAATAAACGCTGGTCTTCCTTCACCTACGGCCATGATCACCGCGCCCATTAACAGCGCAGTGGTAAGATTGTCGGCCACCGGAGAAATAAAGAACGCCATAGCGCCGGTTATCCAGAAAAGACTTCGGTAATTAAAGCCCTTGCTGATCAGCCAGCTGCGTAACGTGGCAAACACCTGCCGGTCTTCCATGGCATTAATGTAGGTCATGGCCACCAGCAGAAAGAGGAACATCGCCGCATACTCTTCCAGATCATGCATTACGGCCTGTTTCAGTTCTTCGTGGGAAACACCCTTCTGTGTAGCAATAAAAGCAATCAGTGCCCAAATGATTCCCGCCGCCATAATCACCGGTTTGGACTTACGCAGATGAAGCTGCTCTTCGGCCATCACCAGGCAGTAGGCAATTACAAAAATGGCAATGCAGGCCCAGGCTAACGGGCTGGATGTTACCCCCAGCACATTATCGCCAGCCAGAGCGGTGGTCGGCAGGCAGGCTAGCGCTCCCATTGACAGGCGTCTTTTCATTATTGTCATCATAACTTCGTCCCACAGGCTCAATCTGAAGCCAGTGCTAAATTGGTAAATTTAAAGATCGCGAAGGATACCTATACCGAGAGCAGAGTGCAAAAAAGCAGCAAATAACAGCAGCATTACGCAGTGGCAGGATAAACAGGCAAGACGATACGAAAGCCAATAGCGATATGAAAAAAAAGTTATTAATACTTTTTTAGCTTAAAAACCGCTTTATATTGAACAATAATTCAACAGGTTTGCGTATAGACTTTATAGAACAGCTGTTCAATATTTTCGAGAATGATTTTTGAGAGAGTGTCTGATGTCAATCGCTGCAAAACTTCAGGCTTTTTTAGCTCACAACCAGGTCGATTATGAAGTGGTCAGTCACCCTTATTCAGACCGTGCACTCAACACTGCCCATGTCGCCTGCGTTCCCGTTAAACATATGGCTAAAGCCATCGTTCTTCAGGATGAGGAAGGCCACGTAATGGCCATTGTTCCCTCCATGAACAAATTAATGCTGCGCTGGATAAATACCAAACTGAATCGCCATCTTCACCTGGTCAGTGAACAAAGTCTTGAGGAGCTGTTCCCGGACTGTGAGATGGGGGCAGTACCGGCAATGGGCATAGCCTATGGCATGAAAACCTGCTGGGATGATGAACTCAACGCCGTTCAGGATCTTTACCTGCAGGGAGGTAATCACCGGGAACTGGTGCATATTCAAAGGGAACAGTTTAAGCAGTTGCTGCAAGGCCAGCCTCATGCTGCCATCAGCTGTGATCCGGATGAAGCGGAGGCTTATGCAACGGACAACTAAGGAATTGAGCCTGAATAATTTCCTTTTTTGCCACAGAGGAAAAGCTTTTTGCTTTTCTCCGTGTCTCTGTGACTCCGAGGCAATCTCTTTTAGCGGATCATCTTCTTTACAAACAAGACAACAAAAAGCGCCAGAGAAAAGCTGCCAGTGAATGCTTCACAGGCAGCAACAATCCGGGACAGCCCCAGCGGGGTCAAGTCACCATAGCCAAGGGTGGTAAACGTCACCACGCTGAAATAAAGACAATCAAGCCAATACCGGAGATTCTGGAACAGATCCTGATTCTGGCTGAACCGGATAACCGTATCACCGCCCTGAACCCCGGTGAACAGATAGAGGAAAGAGCAGAACACAATCAAAGCCACGGAAAAAAGCACCACTCGCAGCGGTGATTCACCATAGCCACTGATCCTGTCAACCAGATAGGAAAGCACCCGCTGCCGCGAGCATTTTGGCATCTGCAACCGATGGAAGACCCTTTCCCGATAATAAAAATGACCGGCCTCTCTCATCATGCCGAGGTTTTCACAGTGTCGGCGAATATTTCTGGCAGACTCTTCCGCTTCTTCAAATAACGCCATGGCATTTTCAGGATGGGCGGCAGCTTCCTGTTCTTGATAAAGCTTACCCCCCCACTTCACATGATCCAGCAGACTGTTTCTCAGATTCACCCCCAGCAGATTACAGCCTTCAAGATTTGCCCTATGCAGATTGGCATTGGAAAGATTTGCTTTTAACAGTCGGGAGCCCGATAAATCCACACGATAAAAATGCCCATTACAGAGGCTGGCCCTGCTCAAATCACAGTTAACCAGTTGATATGGCTTGCCACCACTGTGGTTCACCAGGTTAACGTTGTCCAGATTAGCCCTGCGGAGAATAAAGCCTTCCATGGGCAGCCCGGTTTCTGCCCTGTTTTCCAGCTTCGCTTTTACCTCATCTCCGGTTTTATCCACATCAGGATCATGCCAGAAGCAAAGCTGGCTGCCTGACTCCGCCACATCTTTGCAACGACCATATTGTCCGAAAAAAGAGCACTGATGCTCGGTCTTCTGCACCTGATTCAAACCCCGGGCCCTGTATTCTGATGACAGTTTCTGCTGAAAACCATCATCTTCCCTGCTGTGCTGACTATATCGGCCCACTGATTATGGTATTTACATCGCCAGTGACTTTACAGACAGCAAACTTTTCAACACACTGAACGCCTCTCTGATCAATGTGGGACCCTCCATGAAAATTCTGTTTGTACACTCCGCCCACGATAAACCGGGGTCTACGGGTGAAAAAACGTGGAGCCATATATTTCACCACCACCTGCAAGAAGGAACCAACAACAATGAATAAATCCGCGCACTACATCCTGCCTTTACTGTTATTACTTTCCAGCCATTGGCTACACGCTGACGTCCCGGAACTTACCTGTCCTGAAAGCCCGAATTGCGTCAGCAGCCTCGCTTCTGGCAAACAGAATATTGCCGCCCTTTCCTTTGATCAGTCTGATACCCAGGGGATCAAGAAAAAACTGTTAGCCACTTTGCAGAACTGGCCCAATGCAGAGATTCTCAGCAGTAATGACCAGATCATTATTACGGTGTTCACCACCCCCTGGCTGAAGTTCAAGGACGACCTGATACTGATTATTCGTCCGAACGGCACGGTTGATGTGCGCTCATCCTCTCGCGTCGGCTATTACGATTTCGGTACCAATCGCCGTCGTATCGAAAAGTTAAGAGCAGCGCTTGGTGATAAAACCAGCACGGATGCCGAGTTAAAATAGGATCCGATACCTTTTATCAACCTAGCTCCTGAAGCGTGTAAGCTTTGCTCACTTTTTCTGCGCTTTTCTGGCGGCTTTAAGATAATCCAGCCTTTGCTGGATTATCTCCTCACGAAGTGCTTTTTTCTTTTTAGCCCGGATCTCTTTGGCCGCCTTAAGAATGGCTTTTTGCCAAAATACACCGGACCTTCATTGGTACCGGAGACACCTCAAGCATGACTTGTTCAATAAGTTGGCCGGTGTTTAATCGCTTCATTCCCAATCATCCTTATCTGGATATTTGTAATTAATGAAACTAAAATCAGTTACAACAGGAGGTCGCTAGCGTTGCAGCACCACAAGCTATTGGAAAAATTGAAAGGCAACCCAAACACCTTTCCCTGGAAAGATGTGGTCAGGCTTCTCACGGCACTGGGTTACCAAAAAGAAGAGATGTCAGGTTCGCGGGTACGCTTTTACCATAAATCCAATAAACACATGCTTCGCTTTCACCGGCCTCACCCGGAAAACCATCTCAAAGGAGGCGCGTTGAAAGACCTGATTGAAGCATTGAACCAGCAGGATTACTTTTCATGACTCAGTATTTTAACTACAAGGGGTATCAGGGCACCATTGAACCGCAGATTGAAGACGGCACGCTGTATGGCAAACTGGCGTTTATCGGCGACCTGGTGACCTATGAGGCGGACACGCTGACAACCCTTGAGCAGGAATTCAGACGTTCGGTGGATGACTACCTGGACGATTGCGCCGCCCTGGGTAAAGAGCCGGACAAGCCGTTCAAGGGAGTGCTGAATGTTCGTCTGGGCGCAGAGCTCCACCGCAAGATTGGATTACTGGTCAACAGCCATCGCGGCAAATCCGTCAATGCCTTTATCTGTGACGCGGTCCGGGAAAAACTGAGCCGCCTGGATAATGAGGGTTCGCCGCACTAGGAGGCTGACCTGCGTCTTTCTATTCAGCCCGCCATATTTAATTCCACTTTAAGAGCACTTAACAAAGGGTATAATGCTTTGTCGAATGTACACTACTGTCTATACGGCATATCAAACTGCGACACCATAAAGAAAGCACGCCGCTGGCTGGAAGGTGCTGGTATTGAATATCACTTTCATGACTACAGGAAAGACGGCCTGTTGAAAGACATGCTCGAACAGTGGGCCAGTGAACTGGGCTGGGAGGCCCTGTTAAACCGCCGGGGAACCACCTGGCGGCAGCTTCCGGAAGAAGAAAAAGCAGCCATTAATGCAGAGCGGGCAATCACCCTGATGCTGGAGCAACCCGCCATGATCAAGCGCCCGTTACTGGATACGGGCAGCCAGAAGTTGCTGGGCTTTTCCGAAGAACAATACCGCAACTTGCTGGCATAACAGACGTTCTGATTAATTGAAGGAATGAGAATGAGCAAACCGCATTTCAGTCTGGCCATTGGTGTCGGCAGCAAAAACCGGAACGACCAGTGGCTGGAAGTATTCTACCCAAAACCTATTCTCAATCCAGCACCTGAGCTGCTGGAAAGTATTGCCAAACTGGTTGGTTACCAGGGTGGCAATACGTTTATTGAGCTTGACAGCAAAACCCTGCACGCACTGGAAGACCTGTTTGTCGATATCGAACAAGCTGAACTGGCTGCCATCACCCGCAGCCTGGAAGAAAGTGTGCAACCCCGTGTGATCACTATTCTGGCTACCGATGAAGCACCCACCAGCACCCCCGAGGCTTATCTCAAGCTGCACCTGCTGTCACATCGTCTGGTCAAGCCACATGGCACCGACCTTCAGGGCATTTTCCCACTGCTGCCAAATGTTGCCTGGACCAGTGAAGGCGCAATTGACCTGGAAGAACTGCCAGCCCGTCAGCTGGCGGCCCGGGCAGAAGGCCGGGTTCTGAGTGTCAACTCCGTGGATAAATTCCCGAAAATGACCGACTACGTTGTCCCTGCCGGTGTCCGTATTGCCCACACTGCCCGGGTTCGTCTGGGTGCTTATGTGGGTGAAGGCACCACCGTAATGCATGAAGGCTTTATCAACTTCAACGCCGGTACCGAAGGCAAGAGCATGATTGAAGGTCGTGTTTCTGCCGGTGTCATGGTGGGTGAGGGCTCTGATCTTGGGGGTGGCTGCAGCACCATGGGTACCCTGTCCGGCGGCAATAATATTGTGATCAGTGTCGGTGAAAACTGCCTGATCGGTGCCAATGCCGGCCTGGGCATTCCTCTGGGTGACCGCTGCATTATCGAAGCCGGCCTTTACCTGACGGCAGCCAGCAAGGTTCAGGTGCTTGATGATCAGAAAAAGGTCGTTGAAGTCGTGAAAGCAGGAGACCTCTCAGGCAAGTCCGATCTGCTGTTCCGCAGAAACTCCCTGACCGGAGCCCTGGAATGCCTCACCAACAAATCAGCCATTGAGCTGAATGATGAACTGCACTCCCACAATTAAGCCCGCAATGATTGTGTATTGAAAAAAGCGCGCTGAAGAAAGGGTAGCGCATACTTATAGCCCCGGTGCATAATACTGGGGCTATTTTTAAGATCAGGTTTAAATAATAATAATGCGTCATACGATTTTTGATACGCCTATCGTTAACAGCTGTTTTCGCTTCTTATCCCACCTTGGTCTGAAGCTATTCGGCTGGAAGCTGGAAGGCCAACGCCCCAATGCCCGGAAGTACGTTATTATCGCGGCACCCCATACCAGTAACTGGGACTTTATTCTGATCATTGCCTGTGCCTTCTGCTTTCGCATTAATATCTACTGGATGGGGAAAAACTCTCTGTTCAAGGGGCCCTTTGGCGGCATCATGACATGGCTTGGGGGAATTCCGGTTGACCGCAGCAAAGCCAATGGTCTGGTTCAGCAAATGGTCGACACCTTCCACAACGCCACGGACCTGGCCGTTGCCATTCCTCCTGAAGGCACACGCAACAAGGTTCGTCAATGGAAAAGTGGTTTTTACCACGTCGCTCACGGTGCTGAAGTCCCCATTGCGCTGAGCTTCCTGGATTATAAAAAGAAGGTTGGCGGTTTTGGCCCTATGTTCTTTACTACAGGGGACTATGCATCAGACCTGAAAAAAATTCAGGAATTTTATCAACCTATAACGGGTAAGAACCCGGAAAAGTTTGCTTAGGCCATCTATTCGTAGCTGCATACTGAAACCAGACAGCATGTAGCTATCATCTTTAGATGTATAACTTTCCGCAAAATTTATAGAACCATGGAACTATTTAATAGTAAGAGCATCTAACCCCTATAAAACCCATATAAAAAAACCGGAAAACACTTAATTAAATCATGACCATTCCAGCACTACCAAACTCGACTGCAACAAAACAAGCAACCGCTGAAAAAAGTCTATTCGAGATAAAAAAAGAAGAAAAAAAATTTTTACCAACCGCTGAACAACAGCATGTTAGAAAACGTATCACTTCGTTCAACACTATAGAAAATACCCAAAGTACCAGTAAGTTTTCCGTAGAGGCGTTTTTAACTGACTTACCAGAAGCCCTTAAAGTCGAATTAAACACAATTCAAAGGTATTGCACCCTCAATAACAATCTCACAGAGATACTTAATGGTCATGGAATTTTTTATAACAGACTAATCATCTTATTGAAAAAAATAGATCTTATTATGACTGAAACTGGCTTTTCTGATAAACACAAAACAAAGGTAGAGGAAAAAATAAATCTGTTATTGACAGATGGTAAATTAAATTTACTCAGTGATATCGGAAGAGAAATTAATCATCTGGAAGAATATTATGACACCGGAAACTGGCTGCCTGCCCCTGAAGACATAACCTTTTTTGATCAAGATGATAAAAACTGTAATGCACAGCATCGTTCAGGTGATTTCTGCCCTGAATGGACGAAAAAAACTGAAATAGACCCTGACATTCCAGCATCAAAAGCAATGCTGGGTTACTGGAACTTCCGACATTCATCCAAAAATACCAAAAGAACTAAACTGACCGACCTTATTGTCAGTAAGATAGATCCCGGACTTTTCCGTTTTATGTGCAAACTTCGAAAATTAAAAGCAGCCTTACACAATCCATCTATTGGTACCCCCTGCTCACCACCGGGTTTAACCAGATTTCATATTGATGCCATCGTTGCACGTTTTGATTATGCAGATACAGTAGCCAACAGACAAGCAGAGACCAATCCTGACTTCAAGCTTTATTTCTGGGATAATCAAAGCCCTTGCACTGAAGAGCAGGAAAGCATGCAGCCATCAGAAACCGGTGAAGCTGCCGGGCAAACGTTAAATCGAATTGTCGAAGACAGCCCTAATACCTCTACCTGCAATGTTGTTAAAGAAGAAGACAACAAGCCTATCCACCAAACCACAGCACGTCCAGTAAGAAAACGCAGGCCTCAGCCAAAATATCAGGAATCTGCTGATAATGATCAACTGGTCATTTCGCCCAAAAAGAGTAAGAAAAAGAAAAAAAGTACATGTTCATCGTCCTCTACAGCCAATAAATTTACCAGAATGGATAAGGAAAACTTATTAAAAGAAACAGGCATTCCGGCATTTGAAAAAATCATCAAATCAGTACTTGAGCAGAGAGAGAAAGAATTAATTCCGGATCCAACGTCTGCCCCTCTCGAAGAGAGCGTTGAAGGCAGTTATCACAGAGATCGCGCAGAAGTAATAGCTGCCCAGGACGAACTCAGCCGACTATATGACGCGTGCCGCCAACACTTTGGAATAAACAAATCACTCTACAGGTTTGACACAAGTAAAAAATCAGAACCAATCAAACCTGTAATAGATAGAAAGAATAACAGACTTGGCAAAGCCGACATCCCGAAGCCCAATAAACCACCATATACAGATAAACCACCCACCCACATGAGCGCTGCTGAAAGAACGCCAGATTTCTCTGAAGCTCAAAATGCCTTCATTAACATGATAGAAAAATCCAAAGAACTATCATTGAAAGCTATAATGGAGCCTGAAAAACTCCGAGGTCATTCTGAAGACTTTGGATATGCCCCTAACTGGCAACCCTTATCCACAGTCTTGACGTTTCCTATGCCTTTTTTGACAAAATTCTTGGCAATAGAAGGTAACACCAATCCGGAAGCCACCATAAAATTACAAGAGAAAGTACCGGAATTAATTAAAGACATTAAAACGATCATACGTTTTTACCGGCATAATTCATATGTCTGGTGTCCGGATGTTGCCAGAGAAACGCTAAATCCGGTCATACAAAAAGTCCGGAAAGTTCAACACTGTTTCCCACAAATCATCAATGCTTTTGAAAACAGACAGCAAGATCTGCTTAAATCAAGCCATCACACAACAGAAGACATCAACAGCGATGAAAATCAACTAAAAATGATTCAGGAAGCACTGGCAAAAACAGCTACAGTGCTGTCTTCACTTGAAGACTTCAGCGCACATTTAAAAACTGAAAAACAGCAAGAACTCTACCAACGTCTTGTAAAAACCTTAACGGAATGGCGCGCCTGTATAGCAAACACCCCTGAGAGCCTACTGCCAGCAGTTCGTCAACGGGTCAGTTAACAGAGTCGTCCCTGCCTGCCTCCCACACCGCGCAAGAAATAAAGGTGTGAGTTAGCGCTCTTCTGCACTGGTAACAACACCTTTCATCATCATTACAGCGGCGCATTTTTGCAAATTTTATCAAATTTGCATTGTCTCTTCTGACAGTGACTTTACGCCACTGATCATGCGACTGCTCTCAGCAGGTAAAGTGGTGTACGGCTTTGGTGAACGAAAAGCCCCATCCCCTTTCGTGAATGCCTGCTCCCGCTTTCTCTACCTGGATGAGCCCGGTGATGATCCGGAAAAAGTCGCTGCAAACGATAAAAAAAGCGGCCATGAATTGAAAGCCGATACCAAACTGATGAACCTGATCCGCAATGCCATAGATACAGAGCAGGACGATGATGGCTGGGCGTACCTTGGAAGAATCGGTGCGGTCATCGCTAACCAGGCTTCCTTTGACCCACGAAATTACGGTTATAAAAAACTGGGCGATCTGATCAGGGCTGTCGACCTGTTTGAAACTCAGGTTATGGATAATAATCAGATGAGTGTCCGTGATAAGCGACGTGGTAACCATATCCAGAATGGTGGTCATTAATGCCTGTGAGAAGTCCTGGACTTTTTAGGCTTTTCAGGTTTCGGTGGCTTACCGGACAACTGAGTCACCGGCACCTCATTAACCGGCTCAAACTCGGAGATCATCTCCCTGGGTAACTGCTGATTGATCAACCGTTCAATATCCCGAAGCTGCTTGCTCTCATCTGCACAGACCAGCGAGACCGCATGACCATCCGCCCCCGCACGCCCTGTTCGCCCGATACGATGCACATAATCCTCCGGCACATTGGGCAGGTCGAAGTTCACCACCTGCGGCAACTGGTCAATATCCAGCCCACGGGCAGCGATATCCGTTGCCACCAGGGCCGTAATGTCATTATTTTTGAAATCAGCAAGGGCCCTGGTACGGGCTCCCTGGCTCTTATTGCCATGAATCGCCGCCGCCAGAATTCCTTTACTTTCCAGATGACGGGTTAAGCGGTTGGCCCCGTGCTTGGTCCGGGTAAAAACCAGCACCTGTTGCCAGTTATGCTCTTTAATCAACCGGGTCAGCAGTGCCGGTTTTTTACTTTTATCCACCGGATACACACTCTGCCTGACCGTTCTGGCCGTTGTATTGCGGGGAGAAACGTCAATCTCTACCGGATGGTGCACAATGGTTTTTGCCAGCTGTCGTATTTCATCGGAAAACGTTGCCGAAAACATCAGGTTCTGTCTTTGCTGGGGCAACAGCGCCAGAATACGACGAATATCGTGAATAAACCCCATATCCAGCATCCGGTCTGCTTCATCCAGAACCAGTACTTCCAGATGTTTGAACTTCACCGCATTCTGGTTGTAAAGATCCAGAAGTCGCCCGGGTGTGGCCACAAGGATATCTGCACCACGTCTCAGATTCATCATTTGCGGGTTGATTTTGACCCCGCCAAAAACCACTGAAGAACGTATTGGCAAATGCCGACCGTAGGTGGCAACGCTCTCTGCCACCTGGGCTGCCAGCTCACGAGTCGGCGTCAGAACCAGCGCACGAACCTGGTTGGGCCTTGCCCGCTCGCCGCGACTGAGCAGCTCCAGTATCGGCAGCGTAAAACCGGCTGTTTTACCTGTGCCTGTCTGAGCCGCCGCCATAACATCCTGTCCTGCCAGAACCGCCGGTATGGCTTCTGCCTGAATAGGAGAAGGCTGTTTATAGCCCTGTTCGGTAATGGCTTGCAGGATCGGCAGGGAAAGCCCGAGGCTGGCAAAGGTCATGGAATGTCTCATTAAGGGCCATACAACTAAAATGATTGATATTTCGTCAGTTTACCGCTGTTCTGTTACCACATGAATCATTCTGTGGTTTACGCGGGAACTTTTCGAAGGAGAGGAACCTGAGAATAAAGAACTTTTTTCTGTATTCATAGTCAGATTGATAAGGACACAAGCTATTCAGGTTAATTTCATGCAACCAACAAGACCATTAGATACATCTATGCCAATGCTCCAGCTACAGGGGGCGGCAGCCAATGAACCAATGAATAATTCAGAACAGATATTGTGTCAGCATCAAGTTTTTGGACGAACGGTTTCAATGTCAAAATATACAGCTGTATCTCTGTCTGCAGGTCTACCTGCATGCCTGTCTTTTGTTGTGCCAGGTATGATCATTCACCCAAGCTTCGCTGTTTTTTGTTTCACTTTGGGCGCAGGTTGTATTGTTGGTATTCCTGTTGGTAAGGGTGCCGCGGAGGTGTATCGTTGCCTTCAGCGTCGGCACATAGCAACCGAGCCCCCATCAGTACAGTTATCCCGGGTTATCAGCCATGCCCCTGAACCGACAGAAACACCCGGTGCAGTAGAACCAGACAATTACCCGGCGATGTTTCGCAACTATCCAGGACCGCCACCAGCATACACTCCTATAGAATCGCCACCACCTTACAGTCCTTAGACTGATAGCTGATCATTAAAGCGATTATCCGGTACTTCAATTGTTAATATTGATCTTCTGCAGTTTCAGTTCCTGTACTGCCTGCTGAGCGAACCCGACGCTGATTCCGCATGGTTCTTTCTGTTTCCTGCCTGCCCTGGCTTTCGTAAAGTTCGGTGAAGTGGCACTCAGAATAAAATCAGCATCAGAGCATTTTGTTTGCAGTATAGAAAAAAACAGCTAGTTTTTAGTTGCTGTAACCAAACGAGAGAGACGAGGATGATCAACTTCCACCCATGAATTATCTAAAGGGCTTTGCCGGAGAGTTTATAGGTACGTTTATCCTCGTCTTGTTTGGCTGCGGCTCAGTGGCCGTGACGGTGCTATTTTCTGCCCATGCAGGACTCTTTCAGGTGGCCATGGTCTGGGGGCTGGCAGTTACCCTGGCGATATACGCTACCCGTCGTCTCTCCTGTGCTCACCTTAATCCGGCTGTGAGCATTGCCATGGTAGTCAGTCGCCGGATGTCCATGACATTACTGCCCTGCTATCTGGTTGCCCAGTTTGCCGGTGCATTTGTGGCAGCCGCCCTGCTGTACCTGCTCTTTTCGAGCTCGATCATGCAGTATGAACTGGCCCATAACATTGTCCGTGGTACCGAGTCATCCATAGCCAGTGCCATGATGTTTGGCGAGTATTATCCCAACCCCATGGCCGGGCAGGTTGCCTCCGTGTCCACTGTCAATGCATTTTTTGCCGAATGTACCGGCACCTTTGCCCTGGTCTTTATGATTCTCGTCCTGACTGAAGGCTGCAACACCGGCCGACCGGACCAGGCCCTTGCCCCCCTGTTTATCGGTTTAACCGTCACCGCAATTATCTCGATTATTGCGCCACTGACCCAGGCAGGACTCAACCCGGCCAGAGATTTATCACCCCGACTGCTGGCCTCTCTGTTCGGCTGGGAGAGCGCGGCGTTTCCCGATAAGCATTATGGCTTTTTGACCGTATATGTTGCGGGGCCGATTACCGGGGGAGTTATAGCCGCTTTATGTTTTATGGGTATTGTTGAGCCGCTGATGAAAAACACGACAGCGGAAGAACCTGGCAAAATTGACAGAACAACAACTCCGGACAAAACAACCCCGGACAAATAGCACCCCTGATTCATGTACATTAACCAAGGCGAGAACAATGAATAACCACTCCAGTAATCATCAGGTCCTGAAGGAGTACTACGGTCGTGTTCTTGGCGGCAGCAGTGATCTTAAAACCAATGCCTGCTGCTCCGATCCCGGCACCATGCCAGCCCGTGTCCGGGATATCCTGAAGCAGATCGACCCGGCCATTACCGACCGTTTTTATGGCTGCGGATCGCCGATCCCATCGGCCCTGGAAGGGTGCCGGGTACTGGATCTTGGCTGCGGAACCGGCAGGGACAGTTATATTCTTGCCAGCCTGGTAGGGGAACAGGGCCAGGTTATCGGTATCGATATGACCGATGAACAATTAATGGTGGCCACCAGGCATATTCCCTCGATGATGGAGAAGTTTGGCTTTCAGCAACCAAATATCGACTTCAGGCAGGGTTATATTGAAGATCTGCAAACCCCGGGGATAGAAGACAATTCCATGGATGTGGTGATTTCCAACTGCGTGATAAACCTTTCGCCCCACAAGGAAGAGGTATTCAGGGAGATTTTCCGGGTACTGAAACCCGGTGGTGAACTGCTTTTCAGTGACGTATTTGCCGGTCAGCGAATACCGGCCCCGTTAAAAGACGACCCGGTGCTGATGGGGGAATGCCTTAGTGGTGCTCTTTATATTGAAGACTTTCGTCGTCTGTTAACCGGGCTGGGTTACCCAGACTACCGGTTGCTTTCTGCCAGCCCGATCACCATTGCCAACCAGCAAATCGAAGAAAAAATCGGCAATATCGATTTTCAATCCCTGACCGTTCGGGTGTTCAAACTGGATAACCTTGAAGATATCTGTGAAGACTATGGTCAAGTGGCCATTTACAACGGTACCCTGCCGGAACACCCTCACTTTTTCCAACTGGACGACCATCATCGCTTTATCAATGGCAAACCGATGCTGGTCTGTGGCAATACCGCAGCCATGGTGCAGGATACCCGCTATGGCAGCCATTTTTCCGTGCATGGCAACCGGATGACCCATTATGGCCCTTTCAACTGTCTCCCGGCAGTGGATGATCATGGAGCTGACGGTACAACGGGCGGTTGCTGTTGAGGGCAGCCCTCCCCCGTCAGGTTGTCAGTCTCTTTTTACCGGGATTTGTGCATGCAATACTCAGGGTCTGCCCCCGGTTCCCCAACCGTTTTCTTCAATGGTCATTTCATCAACTTTTCAGATCCTGAAAAAGGAACTGGCTGAGTTTGTATATGTCGAAAAAGAGATTCTTTAATTTCTGTTAATGAGGCGCAGATGGATAAACCCGGTATAAGTTCCTATCCACCCCCCCTGCAAAGCAGTATTACCAATGTCAGCATCGCAGAACAGTCCACCAACCAGGTGTCGGAGTCAGCCAGCTATCATGCGCACGCCTGTAATCGACAGTGCAAGTTGAATTATGATGGCCCGATGACACGTACCAAGTGTCAGAAGGTTAAGAATCAACGGGTGACTGAGCATTATGACACTGCCATAGTAGCGGGTGTGGACAGAGCCAATTCCGAACATCATTCCTTTGGACTCACCGAACTCCCAAAAGAACTGCATCTTGAGATATGCAAATATCTGGGGAGCAAATCCATGATGGCGCTTCGTTTGAGTAATAGTATTTTTCAAAAAAACATTCGTCCTGCAGATTTAAAAAATCAGATTAAGGCCGAATTTGAGGTCATGAAAACATATTACACTGAAAAATTTTTGACAGAATTCAGAGTGGATGAATCGGGAAAATTCATAGGTGGTGTAGATCATCTGTACAGTACATTCAAGAAACAAGAGGATCGAAAACCACTAGAGCAGCTGATTATTGAAATATTAAGTAACGACAAAATAACTGAATATTTAAAAACTAAAAACAGTGCTTTCAATCATGCATTACAGTTCCACTCAGTCAATGGTAAATTGCCTGCAAGGGAAAACTGGAATAAATACCAGGAAGTGCAAATATTTCGTGATGATGATGAACGGAACATTACCTGGATAGACAGTGTGGTCTGCCAGATTCTATGTCATTATCATCCTTAGCAAATATCATAATGGTATGTGAACAAATGCATGAGTCCAGTCATATAACCGGTTGCCACACGCCCATTAAGCCATCCCCCGGGTTCTGCATGGTACTGACCACCTGCCCCAATCAACAGGAAGCTGACACCCTTGCCAGGGCCATCATCGAACAGCGTCTGGCAGCCTGCGTTCAGAGCAGTCCAATCCACAGCCATTATCGATGGGATGGTGAAGTCCAGTCGGATCCGGAAGTACTGCTTCGGATTAAAACCACCTGTGAGCGTTATCAGGCACTGGAGCAATACCTGAAAGCTGAACACAGCTATGATGTGCCACAGGTTATTCAGATACCCATTGAAAATGGCCTGCCAGAGTACCTTGACTGGGTAAGGGGAGAAACGGTGGTCATCGGCCAGTAGAGATGGTCGGATAGCATTCTTCAGGAAAAAGGACTTTTGTCCTTATATCGCAAGTCGGAGCGTGAAAGTATTCCTGGTCATATCCTGAAAAAGATAGCGGAGGCTATAAACGATGAATGAACGAGATATTGGTCAGGAAATCCTCGATGGCCTGAATGAGATCAAGGCATTTAAGGCGGGTAAGGGAAAGCTGAAAACGACCGTCTTATCAGAGCCGTCACCTGCCAAAGAGATCAGGGAAAAGCTCCAGCTGTCCCAGTCGGCTTTTGCTTCTTTTATGGGAGTCAGTGTTCGGACAATCCAGGACTGGGAGCAGGGACGGCGGAATCCTCAGGGGCCTGCAAAAGCTCTGTTGCGAGTTGTCGAACAGCATCCTGAGGTTTTTGAGAACCTCCGTTAATGGGCAGTTTTTAAAGGTTGTCGGTGGTGTGCACAACGCAGAAATGGATAAGCCCGGTGTTTTACAATGGATTTACTCTCAGGGAAAACAGGCCAGGTTGAACGCTTCAGTTTGTACCGGCGCTTTCCTGATGGCGGCAGCCGGTTTACTGAGCAACCAACAGAATGTCACCACTCACTGGGAAGATATCCCGGATTTGCAAACACAGTTCCCCGGTCTCAACGTTATCAGCAACGTCCGTTGGGTGGATGAAGGTTCTGTTATCACGTCAGCGGGTATTTCTGCGGGTATTGATATGAGCCTGCATATTGTCAGTCGCTTACACAGTGAGGCGCTGGCAGAAAAGACCGCCAGGCAAATGGATTTCGACTGGCAAAAGGCCTGAAAGTATGAAGTACCGCTTTCAGGACAAGATAAACACAGCATCGTAACTATGATACCAGGTGACTGCATACCCTGTCGTACAATGATTTACCAATGTTGAGCAGTCCAGTCAGGCCACCCGTTGCAGAAAAGAAAGCCAATGACAACGCTGCCGATTGGGCAAAATAAACCGCCAAGCTTCGGTTGTGACCCGAATATTCAATGAATTGATTATAATCCATAGAATCCGAGATAAATTCATGGGCAGATTGATTCAATTTTGATTCAATCAGATCGCAGACTCCAACGCTCATTGTTCCCAAAGACATTGAAAAAATGCCTTTACAGCAAACATTGTAAACTGTTGATGATAATGGCGGTGCGACTTGAGTATTTCTAATACTGCTGGCAGGAACATGGGGCATCACAATAGCTAACTCCTGAGTAGGTGTAATAGTTCGTTCTCAAATATGACCAATTGATCTCAAAATAGTTCAACCCTTCTGTAGCAAAGGCGCAGGGAGTTTTTGCCTTGACTTTGTTATCAACATTTACACAGCTCATTTCTTGCCGGGATCACAGTAAAAGCCAATCACCTGGATTTCCCAGAGCCGTCTCTTCACCACTGATCTGACACAATCACCTCCTGTTGTTCCAAACAATTTTGCGGGAAAAGTTTACATCAGCCACTTTTTATAATACAAATGATAACTATTCTCATTAAAATAAATAAATCAATACGGGATCCGGACAGTGAACCAGTGGCAACAGAAGCTTCATCAAGGGAATGTTAATTTTCATCAATGTGAATGGCGATCAGCTGAAACAGCTTATCTGGACGCTGCCCGGATGCTGGAACATGAATGGTTCAAGGATTTGGATAATCCTCAGTTAATGATGGCGTGGATTGCTGCCATGCATAATCTGGCAGCCCTTTATGAAAATCAGAAGATCCCCCAGAAGGCCAGTGAATTTCTGGTCTTCCCCTACCGGCGGATTATCACACTGATAAAGTCAGGAGGATTGTCTGAGGCATTTAAGCCCCCGTTATTCAAGGCTCTGAAGTGTACTGTGATACCGCTGCTGGAGTTTTCCAAAAAGCATCGTATCTGTAAGTGCTGTCAACATTATCTTGATGAGGCCAAAGAGTGGCTAAGTCTGAGTTGGCCGGATCTGCAGTACCTGCACAGAAACCAAAACCACATTGGTAATCAGTCTTCCCCCACGGACAGAACAATTCATTGAATCTAAAGGGGCGTTTTCGCCTTGCCTGTGGTCTGGTCTCATGGCGAGAAAACTTCCCAAGTGGTTTTCCAGCGTTATCAACGCCCTGTTGAACGCAGGCTAAACCACCTCTTTCAGCCGATACCACAACATCCCCAGGGCCAGCAGCGGCGAACGGAAATAGCTCCCTCCGGGAAAAGTGATATGACGGATATTGGCAAACACATCAAACCGTTCTGCCTGGCCGGAAATAGCTTCTGCCAGTACCCTCCCCGCCATGTGGGTGGCATTGACCCCGTGGCCAGAATAGGCCTGGGCAAAGTAAATGTTTGCCCCTGATCGACCAATCTGTGGCATGCGGTTGGCACCAATCCCGATCATGCCGCCCCACTGGTATTCAATAGCGACATTTTCCAGCTGAGGAAAGACCTGCAACATTTTCGGGCGAAGCGATGCGACAATATCCTTTGGATCCCGCCCGGAGTAATTGCACATACCACCAAACAACAGTCGTTTATCCGCAGAAAGGCGGAAGTAATCCAGGGCAAGGCTGACATCACAGATAGCCGTGTCTTGTGGTATCAGGTTTTGCCAGATCCTGTCCTCCAGTTGTTCTGTGGCAATGATATAACTGCCCGCAGGTAACACTTTCCCGCCAATCTTTGGTTCCAGGTTCCCCAGGTAGGCATTCCCTGCCAATACCAGGAACTGGCAGGTTACCGAACCTTTCGCCGTTTCAACCCCGGGCAGGTTACCCTTATGGATTTTCACCACCGGCGAATATTCGAACAACTGTACCCCTAACCCCTCAGCTACACGCGCCTCACCCAGACAGAGATTCAATGGGTGCAAATGACCACTTCCCGAGTCCAGCATGCCGCCAATATACCGGTCAGTATTGACATACTGTTTGATATCATCCTGTGATAGCAGCCGCAGCTCATGGGCATAATGGCGAGCCTTCAGGGACTCATAGTCTTCGGTAATCCCGGCCATCTGTTTTGGCTTGATCGCCGCATCCACATAGCCCATTTTCAAGTCACACTGAATGCCGTATTTCCGGACCCGCTCGCGCACCAGCTCAACAGCCTCAAACCCCATCCGATGGATTGCCGCGACCCCATCGGTACCGATCTGGTTGCGAAACTGCTCCGGCTCTTCCCCCATCCCCCGAATCAGCTGACCGCCATTTCGCCCGGTTGCCCCCCAACCGATTTTCCGTGCCTCCAGAACCGCAACGCGATAGCCACGCTCAGCCAGCTCCAGGGCTGTAGCGACGCCGGAGAACCCCCCTCCAACCACACAGACATCGACGGTCAGGCTACCTTCCAGCACCGGATAATCTGTGGCAAAGTTCAGTGACGCGGCGTAGTAAGACTGCGCATGGGCTTCGGTATGTACAGGTGCCTTGAGTTTCATAAATCATTGCCTGTTCTTATATTTCAACGTATTCAAGAGGCAGAATTTCAGCGAACCATTCCTCACGAACGGTTCCTCACGAACTATTCCCCGGGGCCCCTGATATATCAAGGGAATTTTCAGTCTGTGTCAGAGTCTAAGATTGGGTACTTATGATGAGCTTTTTTTATGACACCCCTCAAGGAACCCGGCAAACAAGATTTATCTTTCAGCACAAACCCGCCCCGGGGAGCCGTTGCAGCAACAGCGCGTCCTGCGAAGCACAATCAATATTCGGTAAAACCGGATGATGGAGTAGCAATCGCCGGAAAAATTGCCGGAGAATCCATTGACCTTCCTCTACCAGAAAAGGCACCAATCAATAAAAGAGCCAGTCGCCACTACCCTCCACTGAGTAAAACCGAACAGGTGATAGTGCAGCTCTTGCCCCTGAAAGAACCGGTGGAAAGCAGAAAAATCAACGAAGGAGGGTCTTCTGTGGTAAAAAAAGTATCGGATGGACAACAAACCATCGCTGTGAAGCTGTTAAAAGATAAAGCAGTCTCAATAGAGCGGAGACTCATTCAGCAGAAAAACGGAGAGATATCAGGGCTGAATATTCCGGATCATCCGAATATTGTTAAAACTCTGGCGGTTTTAGTACGGCGAGAGGCTAAAAATGAATATCGTTTGATCCAACACGGAGACCCTGATTTTTCTCTGGCTCTCTACAGGCCCCTGGCCTGCGTTCTTGAATATGTTGATGCCATTGACCTGTGTGAAAGCCTTGTAAATAAAAAAGTCCAACCCGGTTTAGACCTTGCAGTTGATATTGGCAGAAAAATCTGTGCCGCATTAATGTGTATTCATGGTCAGAATCTGGTGTATCGGGATATTAAGCCCGAGAATATACTTTATGCCCCCCCAAAAGCCCCGGGGGAAGAAAGCATGGTAAAGCTAACCGATATGGGGCTCACCAAACACCTGAAAAAGAACGATTACACCAGAACCCTCTGTGGCACTGTTGACTATGCTGCCCCCGAGGTTTTCTCTGAGAGTAAATATAATCATACCGTAGATGCCTGGTCACTCGGGGTGCTTCTATTTGTTGTATCCACCGGAATACGATTATATAACTCAAAGGATGAATCTAAGGTTTATAAGGAAATCATCCGTTTCAATGGAAAAAATGAGGCACAAAAAAGGTTATACATGCTGTCGCGATTCAGATTTTTTCATCCTGAATTGTTGAACATCATGCTTTCGCTGTTTCGTAAACCGAGGCAGCGAATGGCATTGTCAGAAGCGAAAGCAGCGTTGGACCAGTTAGCTGGTTCAAAGCAGTGAAATCCAGGTGGATTTCAACTCCGTGTATTTAAGTAGTTAACCAAAAGGCACAGTCATATCGCCACCATGGTAGTTAAGTAGTTAACAAAATGAAATCGTATTTTCTGACTAAGTGGACAGCTGGAGTCAAGCAATAAGTGCAACAGACCTCCCAGTGTAGACCTCAAGCGGGGTTAGACCGCCAAGTACCTTGCGAGGCATGCTGTTTATTTGAAACTCCATAGCCTCAATTTCCTCTTCGGTGATCTGTCCAAACGCCATTTTTTTGGGCCAGTGGCGACGGATAAGGCCATTG
>NZ_PJPV01000053.1 GCF_002864045.1 Endozoicomonas acroporae | reverse complement strand
TTGGGTGGCATCATCTTCTGAATGATGGACTCTTTGAACTCTTCTGAATAGCGGGCCATTGATTACTCATGACCGCCCCCTGTTGAGATTTCTAATTTCAGGAGAGGCGACAACTATGCTGACACAGGGGGTGCGGCAGTGAACGAGAAGCATCGGAACGGGGCCAAAGTTTGTAAATTTCTAAGCTGCCTGTGCGGCAGTGAACTATAAGAAGGTCGAGCCTTACCATTGGCCTGTTTTCTAAGCTGCCTGTGCGGCAGTGAACTACACGAACATCATAACCGAGTTCAACTAACTTTTCTAAGCTGCCTGTGCGGCAGTGAACGTTCAGGAAGCCGAGAAACTCGCGCTCCTTCTTTTCTAAGCTGCCTGTGCGGCAGTGAACGTAAGTAAAAACTACGTTAGTAGTTGGTTCAATTTCTAAGCTGCCTGTGCGGCAGTGAACTACCCTGGCGCTTTTGGTCGAGCTTTCCTCATTTTCTAAGCTGCCTGTGCGGCAGTGAACGTTCCTTTAGTTTGTCGAGTTCTTCTTTTTCTTTTCTAAGCTGCCTGTGCGGCAGTGAACAACAGGATAATCAGAGAAGGCCCGATGGATCGTTTCTAAGCTGCCTGTGCGGCAGTGAACTGTCTGATCTTTTTACACTGGATTTCTGGAAATTTCTAAGCTGCCTGTGCGGCAGTGAACACGACCACTACTACAGAATTCCCTGTTTCCCATTTCTAAGCTGCCTGTGCGGCAGTGAACGAAAGGAGAGGCATACAATGCGACTTTTGATCTTTTCTAAGCTGCCTGTGCGGCAGTGAACTACTCTAAGGCTTGACGGTTAGCAACCACTAATTTCTAAGCTGCCTGTGCGGCAGTGAACAGTCAGAAAGGGCGTAAATTGTTATCGAAAGTTTTCTAAGCTGCCTGTGCGGCAGTGAACGTCAATCTGATCAGTGTTGATATTCAACCGATTTTCTAAGCTGCCTGTGCGGCAGTGAACTCATTACGCCTGATTCACTAAAGGAGCAATGATTTCTAAGCTGCCTGTGCGGCAGTGAACCTGAGTTTTGAGTATAACCTCCCCCGTATTTAAAGGGATAGAACTCTAAAAAGGCTTTTTGACCCAAAAAATAACACTATCTGTAACCACTTGATTTATAAGCTCCATTTTTTTGCCCCAAAAAAAGGGTGAAATATAGAACTCAGGTCAATTGAATCAATATTCACTCACCGGCACAATGCACTAAGGTTCACCCTGCCAGCTGGGCGGCATAAATTACAAAAAAAGGCAGATAAGTTGATCAAAATACAGGCTGCGTTTCGCTTTATCTCTGCTACCCGTCAGTATCTGATGCGTAAAATGAACAGCAGTGTCCAGCACAGGAGTATCTCACAATGGAGGTGTTGACTGATCTCAAGGCGATTCTGCATTCAAAAAGGGCCAATATCTATTACCTGGAAAAGTGCCGGATCATGCAGAAGGATGGTCGGGTGCTCTATCTCACCGAAGCCAAAAATAATAACCAGTATTGGAATATCCCCATTGCCAATACCACCTGTCTGCTATTGGGGAACGGAACCTCTATCACCCAAGCTGCTGTTCGTATGCTGGCTTCCGCTGGTGTGTTAATCGGCTTTTGTGGCGGCGGCGGTACTCCCTTGCTTATGGCAAATGAAGTGGAATGGTTATCGCCGCAAAGTGAGTATCGCCCTACGGAATACCTGCAAGGCTGGATGCAGTTCTGGTTTGATGACCAGAAACGATTGCAAGCAGCCAAACAGTTGCAGCTCGCCAGAATTCACTTTATGAAAACCATCTGGGGCAAAGACCGAGACCTTAAAAGTGACGGCTTTCTCATTGATAACATCACGTCTGAGCTTGAGAGTACTGAAAGCACCATCAACAAGGTAGGTAAAGTCAATGATTTGCTACAGGCAGAGGCTCGGCTAACCAAAACGCTGTATAAATTTGCCGCACGGCAAACCGGTTATGGCTCATTTACCCGTGAACGCAGCGCAGAAGATCAGGCCAACGCATTTTTGAATCATGGTAATTATCTGGCTTACGGCCTGGCAGCAACCACGCTTTGGGTATTGGGTATCCCTCACGGCTTTGCAGTGATGCACGGCAAAACCCGTCGGGGAGCCCTGGTATTTGATGTAGCTGATCTGATCAAGGATACGCTGGTTCTTCCCTGGTCGTTTATCTGTGCAAAGGAAGGCGCTACAGAGCAAGAGTTCCGTCAACAGTGTTTGCAGGCTTTTACGGATCATAAGGCCCTGGATGTTATGTTTGACCAGGTGAAAGCAATCGCCCTGAAAGATGACTGGGAGTAATCAGCCATGATGGTCACCTTTGTCTCCCAGTGCGAAAAAAACGCCCTGAAAAAAACACGACGGGTTCTGGATGCTTTTGCGGACCGAATTGGCGACAACACCTGGCAAACCATTATTACTCAGGATGGATTAAACGCCGTTAAAAAACTGCTGAGGAAAACCGCGACTAAAAGCACAGCAGTCAGCTGCCACTGGCTTCGGTCACGGTCGCGCAGTGAACTGGTTTGGGTGGTGGGCAAACGCAGTGCCTTTAATAACAAAGGCCTGGTACCAGTCAATCAAACCCGGCGGACTCTGATTGGCACAGAGTGGGAAAACAGCTGGACTATGGCAACCTCTATACAGATTGTTGCCGTACTCGCTGCACTCCTGCATGATCTGGGTAAAGCAACGGTTGGGTTCCAACGAAAACTTAAGGAATCCGGGACTCAACAATCGGACCCTTACCGTCACGAGTGGCTAACCCTTCGCCTCTTTGAGGCACTGATTTATGACTGCTCGACTGATAAGGAATGGCTGGAAAGGTTATGCAACCTTCCCGTCTATTTCAAACAGCACCCCAATTGGGTTGACTCCCTATACAACGACTATGCACACAAGAATAAGTCCAAAGGCATCGCCCATCTCCCGCCATTGGCAAAACTGGTCGCCTGGTTGACAGTTACCCACCACCGCCTCCCTTGTGATGACAGGCATGATTTCAAAGAAAGGGAGAAACTGCGCCATCAATCCAAGTTTTTGGGACTGGATATTGCCCGCTTCTACAAACGACTGTCTGCTTATAACTACTGGGTTTTCTCGGAAAAAGCGCAAAATGAACGCAATGACGCAGGGGATTTTTGGCGTTTTTCAGCCCAGGCTACAGACAGTCTGGTGTGGCAAAAAACCGTGAAGCGCTGGGCAACTAAAGCATTGAACCATCCTCCGCTATTGAACTTACCGGAAACAAGTAATCCACTGTTGATGCATTTGGCACGCTTATGTCTTATGGTGGGTGATCATAATTACTCCAGCCTGCCTGCGGATGACAAACGCCGCGTCACCGGCGACCAAAGTCTTACAACAGCACTGATTGCCAATACTGATCGCCAGTCAAAACAACCAAAACAAGCGTTGGATGAGCACTTGCTGGGGGTTGCCCGGTTTACAGGTGATTTTGCACGATTACTACCACGGTTTGCCCAGGAACTGCCATACCTTGAAGATATCAGCCCATTTTCCAAACGTACTTCAACGCCAAGATTTCAGTGGCAAAACCAAAGTTGGAACCTGGTAAAAAAGCATCAGAAAGAGGCTCGTCAGCAAGGCTTCTTTGGTGTGAACCTGGCCAGCACTGGCTGTGGTAAAACCCTGGGTAATGCACGGATTATGGCCGCACTCGCTGATCCCGAGCGAGGCCCCCGCTTTACCATTGCCCTTGGCTTGCGAGTGTTGACCCTTCAGACAGGGATAGCTCTGCGGGAAAGACTAAACCTGGATGATACCGAACTGGCTATCCTGGTTGGTGGTGCAGCACAACGTACACTGTTTGATTTACAGCAGCAGGCGGCAGAGGAGAGTTCAGAGGATAACGGCAGTGAATCGGCCAGCGATCTGATTATCGATAAACTCGACTACGAAAACTGTGTACTGGATAAATCAACTCTGGGAACCATTATTCAGGATCCCAAGGCCAGCGACCTGCTCTATGCTCCGGTAGTATCCTGCACTGTTGACCATATTATCAGTGCCACAGAAACGCTGCGCGGTGGACGTCATATTGTGCCAATCCTCCGTCTGCTGACCAGCGATCTTATTCTTGATGAGCCGGATGACTTTGATCAAAATGATCTGCCTGCCCTGAGTCGTCTGGTGCATATGGCAGGTATGATGGGGAGTAATATCCTGCTCTCTTCTGCAACCCTGACACCCGATCTGGTTCAGGGGCTCTATGTAGCCTACCAGAAAGGTCGTCAGTTATGGCAGCTCAACCAGAATGAGAAAAGCACAGGGATCTATTGTGCATGGTTTGATGAATTCAACCAGCATATTGAGCCATGCAGTAACGAACAAACCTTTGCCGAACGCCATACACAATTCACTCGCAAGCGTATGAAAGCGTTGAACGCGCTGCCACCGAAACGTGTGGGAGAGATTCTGCCCACGGTACTTCCCCGGGCAACTGAGGAGGAAAAAATTCATAACCGCACTCTGGCCCAAATTATTACCGATGCCTGTACGCGCCTGCACAACAACTACCATGAAACCTGCTCTGCAAGTCACAGAACCGCCAGTGTTGGACTGATACGGATGGCCAATATTGATCCCATGGTTGATCTGGCCAGGGCACTGTACCAGTCATCGTTGCCAGAGAATATCCAACTGCACATCTGCTGTTATCACGCCCGACAATTGCTCTTTTTACGCAGTCGGCTGGAACATAAGCTGGATCGCATTCTTAACCGGAATAATGGTAAGAGTCTGTTTGACCATCCGGAAATTACCAGCGCTGTTCACAGTGGCGATAAAAAACATCATATTTTTATCGTGCTCGCCACAGCCGTGGCTGAAGTGGGTCGGGATCACGATTACGACTGGGCCATTATTGAGCCATCATCCATGCGCTCAATCATTCAGCTGGTTGGGCGAGTCTGGCGACACCGACCAGACAAGGTAGTGACCGAAGCCAATGTGCTGATTCTTGATAGCAATATCAAAGCCCTGCAGGCCGGGAGTCATTTGGGGGTCGGCGCTCCCGTCTTCCTGCGGCCCGGGTTTGAGAGTAACAGCCATCTTCTCAACAGTCATCGCTGCTCCGATGACCTGATTACTGCTCAGCAGCTGGCCAATATCAATTCGATTCCTCGAATAGCCAGGCCCGATCATCTCCAGCCAACCCAACGGCTAGCCGACCTTGAACACGCGGTTATGGCTGATCTGCTCAACGCATCGGGTACCAACGTTGTCAATGCCTTCTGGCAGCACAACAGTGCAGCACAGGCCAACACCCATATGCAGCGAGCTACTCCATTTCGGTATGATCCGATACCGCAAGTTGATGTTGTTACGGTACCTGACGAGGACTCCTGTTCAGGGATTCGATTCCGTTACGCAGAAAAAGCCTGGGAGAATCCCAAAGGGCAGGACAGTATAAACAGCAAGTTTGCTTATCAGGAATTTGTACCGGAAAGTACCACAAGCCAGCCTTGGCTGGTCAGTGATTTCCACACGGCACTGGATGATCTCTGTGCACAACTGGGTAACGAATCATCACTAAAGACGGCTATCCGCTTTGCTTCTATACGGTTGGCTCAAGAGAGGAGCTGGTGCTTCCATCCATGGTTTGGGTTCTGGCCGAACTAAGTCATAAAAAAGGGCTTCTACCAAAAGCCCTTCAGGAGTCTGCCTGTTCGGCAGTAAATTTGTGCGTAAAGAACCGCACTTGCATTTTATGAGCTGCCTACTCGGCAGAGAGTGAAAGTCTACCACAGCCATAAAAATTTGTAGGTCTTTATAAATTTGTCTAGAATCGCACATGCATGGCAAAAACAACTTGTTATGCTGTAATTCCTTTTGAGCAAGTAGAGGTGAAGAGAAGCCATGGAGTCAATCACACGTGATGACGTCATCCAGGCTATTGATCAGTATCTTAGCGAGCAGCTCCAGAGCAAGCTGGAGCCAGAACAGAAGAAACTGGACAAGGCAGAGCCTGGCAGCGATCAAGCACAAAAGATTAGCGATAAAATAACCGATTTCGTAAATCGCTATGACAGAGCTAACTGGATGGAGACGCTCGCAAACAAATATACCGGGCAAATCAAATTTGGAACCCACATATCCAAAGGCGTTCACCCTGATTCCAAAGGGGATAATATAAACTTCAGGCCTTCCTCAACTCTGCCTGCCGGTATTGTCGGAACCCAGTGCTTATCAGCCTCAGCATTAGATGCCAACGGCAATGCCGCTGCCTTACCATTAGTCGCTTTTTTTAACATCTCAGTAAACGGTGTTCTCCTGCGGGATCTAATCCTTGCAAACCTCCCCGGTCTTGAGAAAACCTTTGCTACTGATCCGGCACTTTCTGCTCAATATCAGCAGAAATTTTATGCCTCGCTGGCTGCACAAACAGATTCACCCACAACCTCAGGCCGTAACAAACAGTTGCTCTGGCCCCGCAATAATGCGATTGCAGAGGATAACTATCATTGCCTGGTACCGTTGCACCCCTCGGCACTGATCAACAACGTTTCTGGCACGATATACAGTAAACGCTTCAGCGAAGAGAACAAAAATGCCCGGGACAATCGCAAAAAAAAGAGCGTTGAGCAGAAAGCCTATGTTTCTGTAATATCCCTGGCAGCACTTAAAATAGGTGGTTCAAATCCGCAAAACATTAGTTCTCTCACCAGTAAACAGCGTGGTGTTAACCTGCTGCTTGAATCCCTGCCACCCACCTACTCCCGACAGCAAGATTTTTCTCTAAGCAAACGACAAGAAAGCTTCTTTAGCAGGAGTCTTGCTTATCACTGTTATGAAGCTCTGCAGATGCTGTATGCGGTCATCGAGGCTGCCAACAGCAACAAGGATATCCGCGATCAGCGCAAGGAGGCTCTCGACCTTATTCTTGGCCAGATTCTGCAAATGGCAGCCTATGTACAACAAAGCTTTCCTGCAGGATGGAGTGAAAACTACCAGCTAAAAATGGCACACAAACTCTGGCTTGATCCTCTGCGGGCAAATCAGGAGGGTCAAACCGCCTTCAAACACCAGAGGGAAAAAGGCGAATGGGTCCAGAGCGTTATGCAGGATTTCTCACTCTGGTTGAATAATCTGCTGCACACCAGATTCAAAAAACAGGCCACAGACTTTGACGATGTGGAATTCAGAGAATGGCGACGGGAAATGGAAGCAACCATCAAAGCCAGCCAGCGAAATAATGCGGGGATATTTTCATGAGTGATGTGGACTTCTACCTGCATATTTCCCAGATAAAGGTACAAGGTGCCAACGCGATCTCCGGCCCCCTCAGTTATGGCTTTCCTGCCCTCACTGGCTTTTTGGGTGCTGCTCACGCTCTTGAACGTAAAATCCGGTTTCCTGTCAGCCTGACGTTTGACGGCGTATTAATCGCCAGTCATGAGTGCCGGGTAAAGCGGTATCGTCCCCATGCGTTTAGCGATTACACATTAAATCAAAGCCGCAACCCAATCAGGAAAAACGGAGAGACCGCAGCAATAGTCGAAGAAGGCAAGGTTGATATGACCATCAGCCTGGTCCTCCCCATACTCTGTGCAGACTACGACGACGAAGACTGGCTTAATGACAATGAGCAAGCGTTTTGTCACTGGGTCAGCCAAACCCTGCAGCAACAGAGAATGGCGAGTGGCAGTGTGTTTGGTATCAAAACGGTTGAGCTGGTACCGGCAGAAAATCTGGATCAACTGAAAGCCCGCCTGGCACCAGCCTTTATTCTTATGGATGCCCGTCAGGAACTGATAGAGATTACCAGACAGCTACAACAGCAATCACCCGATGCAACCGCACTTGATGCACTTCTCGAAACGGCGATATTGCATCATATTCCCGAGCAGCGGCCCACCAGGGGTGAAGACAAAGAACCAACCGTGCACTGGAAGACGACCAGTGTCAAACATGGTCGTGGCTGGCTGGTGCCAATACCGGTCGGTTATCAGCCAATCTCACCGCTTTTTGAACCGGAAGCCATGCAACATAGCCGGGCTCCCCACTACCCAAGCCAGTATGTCGAGACACTCTACAGCCTTGGCCGCTGGGTTTTTCCTTATAGCCTTAACTCACTGGATAACGCCTTCTGGCGGATGAACACCGGTGAAAACGGCTTGTACCTGATTGAGCAAAATGGCAACTGATAACAAAGGAGTTATGCAATGACTAAACTAACAACCGCCTCAGTTCTCGCTTTCGAACGTAATCTGGATATCTCCGATGGGGTATTCAGTCAGTTCAACAGTGAACTGGATCACCCTCAGGAGTCTGTGATTGCCATTCGCACCAAATCCATTCGGGGCACCATCTCCAATCGCCTGAAAAACAAGGATGCCAGCGACCCGGCCAAACTGGACGCAAAAATTCAGGTACCTAACCTGCAAACCGTCGATGTAGCCATGTTGAATAATGACAATGACACTCTCAAGGTCAACTTCACCTGCAAGGTTATCCCTTTTGATGGCACCCCCAGTGTCTGTAATAACCAACCCTATCAGGCCAAGGTGAAAGAAGTTGTTGCTCAATATATTCAGGAGCATGGTGTAGAAGAACTGGCAAGGCGTTACGCAGCCAATATTCTTAACGCCCGCTGGCTGTGGCGTAACCGTATCGGCAGTGAGTCGGTTTCAGTCATTGTGCGCTGCAAAATAGATGGCGCTGAGAAGAGTGTCGCCATCGATAATGCCCGTCAACTGAGCTTGCAGAATTTTGATCACCAGTCCGATGACATCACCACTGTTGCTCAATGGATAGCATCTGGTCTGCGTGGTGAGCAATTTATTCTTCTCAATATTGAGGCTCATGCCCGCCTCGGCTTTGGTCAGGAAGTTTACCCTTCTCAGGAGCTGGTACTGGATACAGGAAAGACCAAGAGCAAAGAGCTCTATGTTGTCAATGAATCCACTCGTCAAGCCGGCATGCACTCCCAAAAAGTCGGTAATGCTATTCGCACCATTGATACCTGGTACAGTGACGATGCAATGATGCCCATCGCCATTGAGCCCTATGGCTCTGTAACAACCCTGGGCATGGCGTTCCGGCAGCCAAAGGTAAAGATGGATTTCTACAGCCTGTTTGATAACTGGGTACTCAAGGATAAAGAACCTTCTGTAGAGCAACAGCACTATGTAATGGCTATCCTGATCCGTGGTGGCGTCTTTGGTGAATCCGGCAAGGAGTAATTATGGACAGCTACTGTGAGCTAAAAGCACTGCCTGACCCAGAGATTATCCAGTCTGCTGTGGTGTCGGCACTCATGCAGGCACTGCACAAGCTGTTGCCAACCTATGAGGGGCGAATCGGTCTTGCTTTCCCTGCCTATGGACAAGGACAACAGCACACACTGGGTGGCATAATACGTATCCTTGGTAAAAAGGTGGATATTGATGCCTTCCATTCGGTGCTGGCTAACCATTCCGTTATCCGGGATTACGCTCTGCTGACACCAGTCAGTGGGATACCTGAAGGGATCTCTAAACACAGCTGCTACTCTCGAAAGCAACCTAAGGGCAACAGCCGTTACCAGAGGCAAAAAAAGCGCCACCTTGAGCGGGGAACCTGGTCAGAGACATTGGAGCAGGCTATGCATGCACAAATCTCGAAACCACTGCGTCTTCCTCATGTTGGCCTGAAGAGCAGCAGCAACGGGCAAAGTTTTCTGCTGTTTATAGAGCGCCATAACAAAGCCAGGGCTGTAGATGGCCAATTTAACAGCTACGGGCTGGCTTTGGATCACGCCACTGTTCCTGAGTTCTAGTACAGAAAAGCGCTAATGCCCATACACACTCCCATGCTTGCGTGGGAGTGCATACCGGAGCCTTCTGGATGTGGAACAATCCATTTCTACCCGGAATCATTGAAGTTAAACGAAGGTTCTAATTTGTGCAGCGGTTCGGTGTGCATTCTCACGGGAGTCCGTGGGAATATGTTCGGAGGGCTTGAACAGCCTCGGGACCTTGGGAATGAGGGTCTGTGTGCATAACAAAGCGCGGCCACATTAATGCCTATAGGAAGCCACTGTCGCCAGCGGCACTCAAAGACCCTTTTTTTTCGCCCTCTAAAAATATATTTACAATCAATGACTTAAATTCACTCTAAAAAATAGGGTGACTCTCCCTTTTTTCGATGGAACCCTTGCAGCAACTACTCTTTGCGCATATTGTCTTTGTTCACTGCCGCACAGGCAGCTTAGAAAGTTCACTAGTAGGATTCCAATATGCAGTCTGGTGTTCACTGCCGCACAGGCAGCTTAGAAAAGACTGGGCAATGTATAATTCCTGATTTTGATGTTCACTGCCGCACAGGCAGCTTAGAAAACCAGATCCTTGAATACAAGTTTGATTTCCGTGTTCACTGCCGCACAGGCAGCTTAGAAAACCTGGGCGGTGCCGTTGCCGGTGTCGTAATTGTTCACTGCCGCACAGGCAGCTTAGAAATACCGGGTGCGGGCAGATATCTATGTGCAGACGTTCACTGCCGCACAGGCAGCTTAGAAAGTGTATCCGGTAGTGATGATCAGGGAGACATTGTTCACTGCCGCACAGGCAGCTTAGAAAAAACCCTGTCCGCCGATGGCCGGGTCAAAGACGTTCACTGCCGCACAGGCAGCTTAGAAATATTTTGACGATATCTTCTTTGGCGTTCTGCATGTTCACTGCCGCACAGGCAGCTTAGAAAAAGATTGCATTTGAGAGTCTAATTGTCCATAAGTTCACTGCCGCACAGGCAGCTTAGAAACATTGCATTCTACCAAACCCGTCCCAGGTATCGTTCACTGCCGCACAGGCAGCTTAGAAAATTCAGGAGCGCCATCCGGCATGGCTTCTGCCGTTCACTGCCGCACAGGCAGCTTAGAAAATTGGATCGTACCGGAACGCATACTGGTACCGGTTCACTGCCGCACAGGCAGCTTAGAAATTACACTCTCAATAAGCTGGTCATTCAGATAAGTTCACTGCCGCACAGGCAGCTTAGAAAGATAGTTCTGCTTACCGGCAGTTTCTTAGACCGTTCACTGCCGCACAGGCAGCTTAGAAAGCGCACGCTTCAGAACCCAGTTATCAGATATCGTTCACTGCCGCACAGGCAGCTTAGAAACGTTCTTACTTCCTTGGCTTTCTCTGGAAACTGTTCACTGCCGCACAGGCAGCTTAGAAAAACCGATACCAACGCTCATGGCGATCATCACCGTTCACTGCCGCACAGGCAGCTTAGAAAACTACCTGAGCGTGTGGAGCTTGGCCTGGATTGTTCACTGCCGCACAGGCAGCTTAGAAAAACAGCTATGCACTGCGTAAAAAATTGTTAACGTTCACTGCCGCACAGGCAGCTTAGAAACGGAAGCAGGGCCGCTAACGGAGGCATGAATGTGTTCACTGCCGCACAGGCAGCTTAGAAAGGCTGGCCAGGGGAACCACGGTAGCAATCCAGTGTTCACTGCCGCACAGGCAGCTTAGAAAGACAGCACAGGCCGCGAGCTGGATATGGCCATGTTCACTGCCGCACAGGCAGCTTAGAAAGTTGCCCCAGCTGCCGCCACGGACCGGGAGCCGTTCACTGCCGCACAGGCAGCTTAGAAAGCATCTGCTACGGTCACGACTTTTCCCACGAAGTTCACTGCCGCACAGGCAGCTTAGAAATACGGCTACACAGCACTAAAACAGTTTCCAAAGTTCACTGCCGCACAGGCAGCTTAGAAAAACCGGCATTCCGATTGTTGCTGTCTGATTGCGTTCACTGCCGCACAGGCAGCTTAGAAATTGGCCAAATGAATCCGGAAGTCAGCCCCGAGTTCACTGCCGCACAGGCAGCTTAGAAAATCGGTGGCGGTGCGGTGGCGTTTGATTTCAAGTTCACTGCCGCACAGGCAGCTTAGAAATCTGAAACTTTCCGAAGGCGTGTTGGACACCTGTTCACTGCCGCACAGGCAGCTTAGAAAAAAGAGAGTGAAGGTCATACGGGCGCGGTGTCGTTCACTGCCGCACAGGCAGCTTAGAAAGCACGAAGCTTTTGTTATGCCAAGAGACAAAGGTTCACTGCCGCACAGGCAGCTTAGAAAACACATGAGGTCTATCTTTGTTTCGTCGTACAGTTCACTGCCGCACAGGCAGCTTAGAAAACGGTGCTTTCCCAGTGCTTGTTGGCGATGGAGTTCACTGCCGCACAGGCAGCTTAGAAAAGAAATAAGCCAACTCGAAAAGAACGGATTCAGTTCACTGCCGCACAGGCAGCTTAGAAAGTTTTCTATGCGCTATTAGATCTAGTCGCCCGGTTCACTGCCGCACAGGCAGCTTAGAAAAACGGCCCTGGCTCCGGAAAAAGAAAGGGAGAGTTCACTGCCGCACAGGCAGCTTAGAAAAGCAAAGTTGCGTCTTTCTTCAGTCTCTGATTGTTCACTGCCGCACAGGCAGCTTAGAAAACCAGCAGTAACCGGAACTCACGGCCCGCCAGGTTCACTGCCGCACAGGCAGCTTAGAAATCCGACGGCCTGACCACCAGCTGTCCCCGACGGTTCACTGCCGCACAGGCAGCTTAGAAAACCAGCAGTCATCATGAACGACATGCTTTTGAGTTCACTGCCGCACAGGCAGCTTAGAAATTTCACACTTTCTAACATAGCTTTACATTCCAGTTCACTGCCGCACAGGCAGCTTAGAAAAAACATACATAACATCATGTTTGATAAGTTCGGTTCACTGCCGCACAGGCAGCTTAGAAAGCTGAACATCAAGGCCGACGACGTGCAGCTGCGTTCACTGCCGCACAGGCAGCTTAGAAAACTCGGAACGCAACGCCCCTGCCCTGGACCGTGTTCACTGCCGCACAGGCAGCTTAGAAAGCACCCAGTACCACTGTAATAATTGATTCCCATGTTCACTGCCGCACAGGCAGCTTAGAAAACCATGGGACAACGAATCAGTGGCCGTAATTTGTTCACTGCCGCACAGGCAGCTTAGAAAAGTCAGAAAGGAAAGTCTGGCCGGCCTGTCCGGTTCACTGCCGCACAGACAGCTTAGAAAGCAAGCCCTCTGATCCAATGTGCCTAGTACATGGTTTCAATGAGTTTGACGTGTACGATCTCCGTTCACCCTGAGCGGAGTCGAAGGGTGCTTGGCACGATCTATCAGAGTCCGGAGTTTCCGCCCTTCGACAAGCTCAGGACGAACGGAGTGCGGAGGCACGACAACCCGTCAAACTCATTGAAACCATGTACTAGGGCCAGTTCACTGCCGCACAGGCAGCTTAGAAAGTCGATTTCTACGACAATGGCGTCTACTTTTGCGTTCACTACCTCAAAGCCACCCCGAAAACAAGACAAACGCCTCACCACTATCAACAACTTTTTGGATATAGAGGGATGCTTACACCTCCCCCCACAACACCATAAATGGAACCAAATAATCATATTGAGGTCGAAAGGCGGTGTTTATAGCCAAGTGTGCAGGGTTTATCTTGAAAGCAACAGTATCAACCCACTCTCACCCGAAGCCTGTTTTCCGGGCCGGTCGACAAACCGGCTCCAGCGGGATTCCTGCCCCCTCCGGCAGCACATTTATCGGTAAAAGAATTTCAAATCTTCAGTCTCACAGAAAGAGAACCACTGCCCCGGATGAAGGCAAATGGATTGAGGATGCCTTTTGGAAAAGAAAACCATTAAACGGGCGTCAAGTGACCTCGGCGGTGGTGCTTCAAGCTTATTATAAATATGACAAGAGCTCTCTGAGGCCTGGCCTCTTCCTGCAAAAACTTTGCTTGCAGAACATTCTACATGGCAATAAAAAGATTACCGCGGATCAGGTCATGCAAGAACTCAACCGGGAACCAGTTCAAAACAACAAGCAGGCATTAGCGATAGCACGCTTCAAAGCGGAATGTTGCCTGAGGGGTCTGTTGTTGAATAACCGGGAGGTCACACCGGAAGCAGTGGTTGAAGGTTATCAGGCAGCCAAAGCCATACTGGAGCTAGCCCGTTTCAAGCAGGAATGTTGCCTGAAGCACCTGCCGTTAAATGGCAGGGAAGTCACACCGGATGAGGTGGTTAAGGGTTTCCCGGATAGTTCGGAAGGCAGACTGGGGATAGCGCGCTTCAATGAGAAATATTACCTGAGTGGGCTGGCGTTGGATGACCAGCAAGTCACGCAGGATACAGTGGCCAAGGGTTATCTGGCAATCAATGCAATACTGGAGCTGGCGCGCTTCAAAGAGATATGTTACCTGAAAGGCCTGCCGTTGAATGGCCAGCAGGTCACACCGGACGAGGTGATTAAGGATTATGAGACAGCCGGTGCAGTACTGGAGCTGGCACGTTTCAAAGCGGAATGTTACCTGAAGGGCTTGTCTTTAAATGGCCAGCAGGTCGCATCGGGGACAATAGCCAGGGATCTTCAGGAAGCCAATACGACACTGGACCTGGCACGCTGCAAAGAGGATTGTTGTTTCAGGGGGCTGACGCTGAATGGCCAGCATGTCACACCGGATGCGGTGGTTAAGGATTTTCGGGCAGCCAGGGCAACTCTGGAGCTGGTGCGCTTCAAAGCGGAATGTTGTCTGAAAGGTCTGCCGTTGCATGGCCATCATGTCACCCCGGATGAGGTGGACAAGGAGTTCCCGGACAGCCCGGCAGGCAAACTGGGCAAAGCACGCTTCAAAGAGGCATGTTGCCTGAGGGGCCTGCTGTTGCATGGCCAGCAGGTCACACCGGATGAGGTGGTCAGGGACTTTCAGGAAATCAGGGCAACACTGGAATTAGTGCGCTTCAAAGCCGAATGTTGCCTGAAAAACCTGCCATTGAATGGCCAGCCAGTCACACCGGATGTGGTGGTTAAGGACTTTCATGCCGCCAAATTAATACTGGAACTGGCCAGCTTTAAGGGACAATGTTGCCTTTTGGGCCTGGCGTTGAATGGTCAGCCGGTCAAACCGGATTCAGTGGTTAAGGATTATCAGTCCGCCAGGGCCCCACTGGAACTGGCACGCTTCAAAGCAGAGTGTTGCCTGAGGGGCCAGCTGTTGAATGGCCAAAAGGTTGCACCGGATGAGGTGATGAAGGATTTCCCGGAATGTCCGGAAGGCAAACTGGGGGCAATGCACTTTAAAGAGCAATGTTGCCTGAATGGCCTGGCGTTGAATGGCCAGAAGGTCGTGCCGGATGAGGTGGTTAAGGATTTTCAGACAGCCAGGTCGACACTGGAGCTGGCACGTTTCAAAGCGGAATGTTGCCTGAGGGGGCTGTTGTTGAATGGCCAGGAGGTCACACCGGATGAGGTGGTCAGGGGTTTTCCGGTGAGTCCGGATGGCAAACTGAGAATGGCGTATTTCAAAGCGGAATGCTGCCTGAGGGGCTTACCGTTGGGTGGCCAGCAGGTTGCACCGGATACAGTGATTAAGCACTATCAGGCACTTCAGGCCAAACTGGAGTTATCGTACTTCAGAGCGGCATGTTACCTGAAAGGCCTGCCGTTGAGTGGCCAGCAGTTCACACCGAATGAGCTGGACAAGCAATTCCCGAATAGTCTGGAAGGTAAACTGGGGATAGTGCGCTTCAAAACGGCCTGTTTCCTGAGGCATCTCCCGTTGAATGGCCAGCTGGTGACACCGGATGAGGTGGTTAAGGGTTACCGGGCCGTCAGGGCAACCCGGGAGCTGGCACACTTCAAGGCGGAATTTTGCCTGAGGGGCCTGCCGTTGAATGGCCAGCTGGTCACACCAAATGAGGTGGTTAAGGAATACGAACGGGGAGGCTGGTTAGATGACCGGGATTTTTTTTATTATCATCTGCCATTGCCTGCAAAATCTGAGTTATTTTTAAGTATTTCATGATTTCATGAACATGCTGCAACAAAGAGCGGTATGTTTGATGGCCTCCCCCAACATGAATGGAACCTGACAGTTATATTGAGGTCAAATGTCGTTATTTGCAGTCAGGGGTTTATTTTGCAAGCAACAGCCTCAGCTTACTATCACCCGGGGCCTGCCAGCCGGGTTGATCAACAAGCCGGTTCAAGCCGGTTTCCTGACCGCTTCGAAAGTACCTTTAACGGTAAAAGAGTCACCAGCCATCTGTATTATCGAGGTACAGCCATTCCCCTGGATGGCAAAGATGTTGAGGATGCCTTTTGGGAAAAAAAACCATTACAAAAACGTAAAGTAACCCCGGCGGATGTGCTTACCGTATACGGAATGGACACCAGTTCTCTTAGAAGCGGCTTCTTCCTGCAAAAGCTCTGCTTACGGAACATGCGATGTAACAGAAGAAAGATTACTCCGGATCAGGTCATTCAGGAATTCACCCGGATGCCAGACCGAAATCATAAGTACAAATTAGCGATAGCGCGCTTTCTGGATGAATGTTGCCTCAGAAGACTGCCGTTGCATGGTCAACAGGTCACACCGGATGCAGTGGTTAAGGGTTATCAGGCAACCGGGGCAGCGCTGTCGCTGGCGCGCTTCATAGCGGAATGTTGCCTGCGGAGGCGGCCACTGAATGGCCAGCCGATCACTCCGGAAATGGTGGTTAAGTGTTTTCAGGCCACCTGGGCACCTCTGGGGATAGCGCGCTTCAAAGCAGAATGTTGCCTGAGGAGGCTGCCGCTGAATGGTCGGCCGGTCACTCCGGATGAGGTGGTTAAGGATTTCCGGGCCATTGGGGCCACATTGGAGGAGGCACGTTTCAAAGCAGAATGTTGCCTGAGGCATCTGCCCTTGAATGGCCAGACGATCACTCCGGATGAGGTGGTTAAGAAATATCGATCAGTCGGGGCAACACTGGAACTGGCACGATTCAAAGAGGCATGTTGCCTGAGACATCTTCCGTTGAATGGCCAGCTGGTCACTCCGGATGTGGTGGTCAGGGAATATGAACGGGGTGGCTGGTGGCGTGAAAGAAATATTTTTTGTTCTCACCTGAGATTAAGTACAAGAGGATCGAAAATTCCTGCCCGGATAACAAGGAAGTAATAGAAGCGATTAGTTTTAACCACCAGCAAAAGCACTCCTGCCTGTTCCAACATTACCTGCACTGCTTTTAAGGGAAGGCAGTGTTGCATAGGAATCTTTATCGCTGACCAGCATATAAACACCACTGGGCCTTATTCCCGTTCGCCTGGCGTAAGCTTTCACGGAAGGGTAGTTGATTCCTGTTTCCGGATTATAACAACTGCCATCTGGCCGCTGCATAATATAGTGATCCCGCCGGACTTTGAGACCATGATCGTCCAGACCGAGCATCGAGTAATTGCAAACATGTACCAGCAGCCGCTCATTCTGGCACAACCTCGGCGGTGAAGTGCGATGCACCGGACAATATTGTTTAATTTCTCTCCAGCTGACAGGATCTCTCTGCCCGAAATACCACTCGGTAAGCCATGATGAGCAATATAAGCGACTGTCCAGCCCAAGCAGTCTGGCCGCATTCCTGATACCCACCGGACCGGAAGCAGGGCCGTTATTCAGGTCTCCCAGCAGATCAGGCTGCAACTCCCCATTACCGCTGACCAGTCTGCCGGTAATTGCATAAATCGCCGCCTCAGCACTTCGGTCCAGAATGGACTGGCCATTAAATTGATAGAGTCTATTGTTGGATATTTGCTTTATACCAAGCTCATAAGCTGCCTGCTGCAGGCACCTGGCCGCACAGCTATTGTTGTACTGTTGCTTTGGCAAGGTATTGAAGTGGTTTGCACCCACCAATGTTACGCGCCTGCTGCCCAGGTAAGACTTGATAAATCTGGCATCACGCAAATCCCAGATTTGCCTGACCACATCGGATTCCGGCACCGTCACTTTCCAGCGAAACAGCCAATAGGCAAACCCTTTAAGCCTGCCCAATCCGTTCCCGGTATTGTAGATAAAGGATCCAGCATCACGACCGGAAAACTGCACATAACCTTCACTGATAGCAACACCCATATTTTCTTCCCTGAATAGCTGTCACAACCCAACAATGGTTGGGCATTTGGAATATCTTACTTCGTCATTACCAAAACTTGAGTAACGAAACAGCAAGTAAACCTGACAATTCATACCACTGAACGTAAGTATCACTTTGCCTCCCACAAAAGGGGAAACGGTATGAAAGCAGATAAATAAATTCGAACCAACAATAGCCATAACCTATAGTGTCGATTCCATGGCCTGTGTACAATCGAAGCAATTAACAAAGCCCCCCTGGCCCACGACTGCAAATGATGACTTATACAACTGCTCTGAGTAACAGCCTGCCCCGAAAGCTGGCAGCCATTGCTATCGCTGCGCTGATTCCTGCACTGATGACTGCCTGCTCATCACAGCCCAAAAGCCCACTTGCACCAATCGCAAAATCGATCAAAAGCCTCGACCAGCAGCTGGCCGAGGCAGCGCGGCTCAGTTACCCGGAGCGGGCCACCCGGACGCTTGCCATCACCAGAGAGCTGTTGAGTGAAGAACCGACCCGCACACAGCAGATTCTGGATCAAATGCCGTACCAGCAACTGCCCAAGCCAATCCAGGCAGAACTGGCGGTTCAGCAGGCTCAGATTGCCCAGATCAATAGTCAGGACTGGGCGGTGTTTGAGTGGCTTGATCGCGAGGCGGTCATTGTCAGTAACAGCACCTCCGTTAATGCCCGGGCGCGCACTCTGAAAGCACTGGCCTATGCCAGATTTGGTGAATATCAGGCCTCCCTGGATGAGTGGCTGCTGGCTGGCCCCTACCTGACAGAAGCAGAACGTGAACCCCATTACGACAGTTTCTGGCAGACACTCCTGCATGTCCCGGCAGAGCGGCTCAACAGCCTGCTTCAACAGGAAAAGTCACAAAAACTGAAAGGCTGGCTGGCTCTGGCCTTAATCTATCAAACCGGTCGCAGCCTGGATCAGCAACTGGCCGGACTTGAACAGTGGAAGCGGGACTGGTCATCCCATCCGGCGCACAAGTATCTGCCCGGGGACTTTGAAACCCTGAAGAGCAGCTCAACCAGTCGTCCTGACAAAATCGCTCTTCTATTGCCCCTGTCCGGAAGGCTGAGCAAGGTCGGGGAAGCCCTTAGAGACGGCCTGCTGGCCTCTCACTATGAAGCCATGGGAGCAGGAGACCCTCTCCCGGAACTTCAGTTTTATAATACCCAGGACACCGATATCAACGATCTGGCCACCCGGGCCATTGAGGAAGGAGCACAGTTGATTATTGGCCCTCTGAGTAAAAGCCGGGTAAAAGCGATAAACAGTGATATTACCAACCGTATCCCGGTTCTGGCGCTGAACTATATTGAGGACGCAGCCGACCCGCTGTCCGTCGATGGCGCATCGGCAACACCGGCCGGGTATCGTGCGGGTCTCTACCAATTCGGGCTCTCGGCAGAAGATGAAGCCATTATGGCCGCTGAACGAGGCAAACTGGATGGACACAGGACGGCCATTATCATTACGCCGAACACCGAGTGGGGCAAGAAAATCAACGCCACTTTTGCTGCCCGATGGGCAGAGCTCGGCGGTGAAGTTGTCGGCTCCGGTGAATTTGACCCGCGAACCCAGTTCAGTACCCTGGCTGGCAGCCTGTTGCACACCGATCAAAGCGAAGCGAGAGCCAGACAGCTGAACCGTGTTCTGGGCGAAGACCTGGGATTCCAGGCTCGTCGACGCCAGGACGTGGACATGGTCTTTATTGGTGCCAGCCCCCAGGAAGCAAGACAGATCAAACCTGCCCTGGCCTATCAATACGCGCGCAATATTCCGGTCTATGCAACATCCAGCGCATTTTCCGGCATCACCAATACCAGTCAGGATCAGGATATGGACGGTATTCGGGTTCCTGTTATGCCGTGGTTAATTCCCGGAACACCAGACCCGCTGGAACAACAGATCAATACCCTGTGGCAACAATCCAAAGGCCAACTGGGCACACTTTACGCACTGGGTGCCGATGCCTATAGGCTCTACCCAAGACTCCAGCAACTGGCAAACCTGCAAGGCAGCCAACTGCCGGGAATGACCGGATCTTTGAGTATTGCTCCGAGTGGAAAAGTCCGTCGTGAACTCTCGTGGCAAATATTCAGGAATGGCCGACTCACGCCACTCCCTATTGTGAAGCCCAAAACCCCGGAACGTGTCACCTCTGTGAAAAACAGAGTGACCAAACCAGCAACCACTACTACTTCCGCCCTCTATGCCCTGGAAGCTCAACCTTAGTAGCAGAAAGGGTGCCGAGGCAGAAAAAAGCGCCCTGTTGTTTTTGCAGCAGCAGGGGCTGACGCTTTTGCATAGAAACTTTGCCTGCAAAGCCGGTGAAGTTGATTTGATTATGCTGGACCATGCCACCCTGGTTTTTGTCGAAGTTCGCTCCCGGAGCCATGTCCAATTCGGTAATGCCGCCAGCTCAATTGACCGAACCAAGCAACAGAAAATTCGCAAGACCGCCGCCGTTTATTTGCAAAAATACCGCCAGCACTGCCACAGGATCTGTCGATTTGATGCAATATCCATTGACAATCATGACGGCACAGGGCAAAACAGCTTAAAATGGATTAAAAGTGCTTTTTAAGAAGTTATCTTAGAAGCAGAGAAATCTTCTGATCGCTGTTCAGAAGAGCGACTTCAGAAGAAAGAAAACCGGATGGTTTTCATTTCAAGGTTTCAGGCATGCATGAACGTATAACGCAACACTTTTCCGACAGCATTGACGCCAAAATCCGCTCGGCCGATACGCTCCCTCCGCTCATTGCCGACGCCGCAGAGATGATGGTTCAATCTCTGCTGAACGAGGGAAAAATCATGGCCTGTGGCAATGGTGGCGCAGCCGGCGATGCCCAGCACTTTGTTTCTGAGCTGCTTAACCGGTTTGATCGTGAACGCCCTGCCCTGCCAGCCCTGTCACTTTGCGCAGACAGCCTGACCATGAGCTCCATCGCTAACGATTCCAGTTACAACGAAGTGTTCTCTAAACAGATACGGGCACTGGGTCATGAAGGTGACATACTGCTGGCCATCTCAGCCCACGGCAACTGCCCCAACATGGTTCAGGCCATACAGGCCGCCCATGACAGGAGCATTCAGGTGATCGCCCTGACCGGCAGGGACGGCGGTGACATGGCGCGCCTGCTCCACCCGGAAGAGGTGGAAATCAGGGTGCCTGACATAAGCCCACAGCGCATACAGGAGGTGCATACCCTGGTTATTCATTGCCTGTGCGATCTGATTGATGAGTTCCTGTTTTCCGCTGAATAATCTGGCATTATCTCCAGTAATTTTTCACTATGCATGAGGGTAACCATGAAACCTATCGGCATTGCGCTCTCTACCTGCCTGCTCACCGGATTACTGACCCTGTTAAGTGGTTGCGCCGCGCTGGTTGACTCCGTTAACGAAGAGCCGGTCAACATTGATAACAGCAAACGCACCTGGGGGTCCTGGGTAGATGACCAGACCATTGAAACCGTCACCGCCGTGAACATTAACAAGGCAGATCCGGCCCTGAGAGAGTCAAGAGTCAAGGTGATCAGCTTTAACGGTACTGTCTTGCTTATTGGCCAGGTTCCCAACGCCAACCTGAAAAGGCTGGCTGGTCAGACTGCACAGAGGGTGGAAAAGGTCCGTCAAGTCTACAATGAGCTGGAAATTGGCCCAAACGCCGATATCCTGGTGCAAAGTAATGACAGCTGGTTAACTACCAAAATCAAAACCTCAATGGTGACCAGTGAAGCCGTTGTCGCTGACAGAATCAAAATCAATACAGAACAGGGAACGGTTTATCTGATGGGACTCATTACTCCCAAAATGGCACAGGAGGCCGTATCGATTGCCGCCAATACCTACGGAGTGTCTCGCGTTGTAAAGGTGTTTGAGTACGTTCAATAATCAGCATAGAGGAATACCAATTGAACTTTCGATTGGTATGTTTTTTTGATGAGCTGGAAGCCGATCAACACAACTGATGCCAGCTTATCGAATTGCACCGTAAGAAACATTTTGACCAGCACGCAGTGATGTGCATTCACTGGATGAATGGATTTTTCTTTCTCTTATGGCTTTTTCTATCATTTCCACAGTTTCTTTGTCTCCGCGATTGAATAGGGCGGCGCTAAGAGGTGCCTTGGTGAAAGAATAACGCCCCAAGTTCAATATTTTCAATTTTTTCTCTGGGTCTGCTCCATTAGCTAATAAGAGTCTGACAATCTCATTATTACCATTCTGAGCTGCATAAAAGAGCGGCGTGGCCCCCTCTTTAGTAGCCAGGTTAACATCAGCCCCTTTGTTGATCAGCAACCGGGTCAGCCCAACATACCCATTTTCCGCAGCATAAGAGAGCGGCGTGACCCCGTCTTCATTAGCTTGGTTAACTTTAGCCCCCCTGCTAATCAGTAGCCGGGCCACCTCATCATTATCCTCCTGAACTGCAAAATAGAGCGGCGTAGCCCCCTTATAAGTAGCCACGTTAACATCAGCACCTTCGTCGATCAGCAGCCGGATCAGCTCAACATGCCCTTTTTCCGCAGCATAAGAGAGTGGTGTGAACCCCTTTTTAGTTTTCAGGTTAACATCAGCCCGTTCGTAGATCAGCAGACGGGCCAGCTCAACATACCCTTTTGTCGCAGCATCATAGAGCGGCGTGTACCCTTTTTTACCAGCCTGGTTAACACAAGCCCCGTTGTCGATCAGCAGCTGGGCCAGCTCAACATGACCTACTTGCACAGCATACCTGAGCGGCGTGAACCCATCTTTAGTGACATAGTCAACATAAGCCCCTTGATCGATCAGTAGTCGAGCCTGCTCAACATGACTTCCAGCAACTGCAATAACCAGCAAGGAAACGATATCCCCGGATTTTACCGATCGGTAATCCTGGGAAACAATAGATCTGTTCTTTTGCAGTTCCCTATCCAGACGGCCGAGATCACCGACCCTGCAGGCCGCCAGTGGTTCGGGCTCATTGTAGGGATTGGCACAGCTTGCTCTAGAATTGGCAGAATCGGGTTTATCAAATCGCTGATAGGAGGGCAATCCAATAAACCTTCTAATTGACTCCATAGATCACCTCATTGTCTGGTCTGGTGTAGAAAAGCACCCTTAGCGAGGGTGGCAGAAAATTGAGGATAAAAAATCGGAAATTTTTAGACCAATCGACAAGGGCCAAGGGTGGTAGCCCCCGGCCAACAACCCGAATGTTGTTCAGGTTAAGCCAACCTCTAACTAGCAGTATGGGTTTCTTGGATCATTATCGGACCCTCCAACCGGTCTGTCACACTGGCCTTTGACATGTGGATGACCTACATAATTTGCCCGTTCATCTTCATAAGCACTCTTACTCTGGAAGGAGTCAGAAAACGAGGTTTTTTTGAATTTGGCCTTCAGCTCTTTGGCCGACACATCAAACAAGCCAAATTTGGGGCGCAGATCACCACCCCCAAAAACCAACTGGTTATTATTACCGTTACGACAAAAGGCGCTTGCTTTTAACTCACCGTCCACCCACAGTTTCACCTTCCCGCCAGATGCCCCCCCGGTGGTTGAAAACACACTCTTTTGAACCTGATACTTAATTTCAAACCAGCCTTTAGGCAGAGGCATCACGGCAAGATACTTACCATCCTGAACGCCATCACAACATTTCGCCTGATTGAGCGAGGTGGCCGCCCCTGCAAATGAGGGCATGCACTCCTGATTCCCGGTATTAAACTGCTCATAGTAGGCGCTGGCCTGCAGAGTCAGGTAGTTTTTACCGTCATGACTCATGACCCTGAGGGCAATGGGAGACACACTGCCTGTTTCCCATGTCACCCCTTCTGTTTTCAATGCTTCATAGGTTGCCACCGACGCATCCGGTGTCAGGTGTGACAGATAGCCATCAGCGCTCTTATAAAGCCTGGAATCAACGGTCTCCTCCAGCGAAAACAGCGTTCCCTCAACGGGTTCGTCACCGGCTTGCAGTTTAAGGGTCAGCTCACCGTATGAGGACAAATGATTACTGCACCGATACTGATCATGGAATACCCCCATGGCCCTGCCCAGATCAGGATTAGTGACGTCTTCGCCCCGGGACACAAAGCAGGGACTGACACCAATATCGTTATCTGCTGATACCGTGGCATTACCGTGAGAGTCATGATGCGTCATTCGAAATACAACCTCGTTATCCCGATCAATCTTGACCTGTAAGCTATCCGGATTCCTGCTGCCACCTACCCGCATGTACGAATCATCCGCCGTAAGATCTTCAGGCCCCAGCGGCCTCTGCGAATCAATAATGACAGGAACTGAAGTCCGCGTGCGTGAGACATACCGTTGCCCGGTATCAGCACTGCGACGCTCCCGGCCGACCCCATCCACAGAGTCATTTGCACAGCCTGTGGCATTCAGGTGAAGCTTTTCCAGCAATCTGTCGTGTATTGATTTGCCACCGTCTTTCTCTATCTCAGATAAAATCCTTGCCTTACCAACATCCCCTCCAGTCAGAGGCAGGTTCGGGTCGATTGCATCCACAGACCTGGATTGAAAGGTTCCAACGTCCGGTGATCCTGCTACCTCAGCACCAACAGGAAATGAGACATTGGGCAAGGGAGCCAGGGAAGCATTGCCAACAGTCATTTGAGCACCTCTTCAACTGATGAATTGATATGTGGCATGGACCAGGAGGCTGATCATCAGCTTTAGATACCTTTATAGAAAAATGAAAAACAGCAACCACCGATCAACCCCAGACCAGATGGTGGACTACACGTTGGCTTAAATAGTTCTATAACAAAAGGAAATTCAACCAGGCGGGAGATAGCCATTGAATTCTATGGTAAGGCAATGCGGGAACCGGGAGGCTGCCGAAAACAGTCTCCCGAGTATCACAGCTACATGCCATTGCGGAATGTCTTGTGATCAACAACCCCACTCTCTCTGACGTGCTGCAACCCTGTTGAATACGCCTTCAGCAGTTTAAGGCAGTAGTCCACCCGGTCCTGCAAATGTTTATCCCCTTCAGGATCCTCTCCAGTGAACACCTGCCCGACATGACGGACAATCACATGATCCGGCAGATAACAGATACGGCAATTCTTGTAACTACTGGTACGAAGTTCCACCACAGGATAGGCCCCACCCTGCCCGGCAGAAACCGCAGTAATCAATGCGGGTTTATGGCCCAGCTCGGCGGTACCAAACAGTAGAAAGAAGTTCTTCAACCCCGCCGGTACCATGCCGCTCCACTCCGGTGCCACGACAATCAGCGCATCCGCCTCTTTCAATGTTTGTTTCCAGGGTGCCAGTCTGGCCTGCCACTGCTCATCACCACGCCAGATGGACTCATCCCAATGGGGAAGCGGGTTGCCCGCCAGCGATAGAATCTCAACCGAGTCAAACAGGGAAAGCTCAAGCACACGATTCGCCAAAACCTGACTTATCCGCTCACTCTGGGATTCCAATCGATGACTGCCACTGATAATTGCAAGCTTCATTTTTCTTCCTGTTCTGCTTTGGACAATTGCACTGAGAACTTTAACAGAGAGTTTCAACATCCGGGATTATTTTTATCAATCTTGCAGGATCGTCACTACCGCTTCCTGCACTGCTATGATTAGGCCTTCAGGTATTCTAAATAAATAAAATTGACAAGGTCTCACCATGCAGGTTTCCAATGGGGCAAATAACGCAGCGCCATCAACAACATTATTAACCGGGGTCAACACCAGTGGCCCTGCTCGCGCCGATACTGTTGAGAGACAATTAAATCGTCAGACTCCACCGTTAAATACTCCGCTGGAAAAACCGCTAACCCGCTATAAAATCGAAGAAATGAACCCTGCATCACCCGTTAAAGCAACTGCTGAGCATGAGGCAGCATCAAGCACTCCCCCGGAAATCGCACAAAAAGACCTGCCGTTAGCCAGTGCGGCAAAAATAACACAACCCTCTCTGGCAACAACCAAACGGTCTATTTTCTATGAAGTGCTGACGGAAATCATGTACTTTCACTGTAATAATCCGGGGCAACTGGTTATCTTTGGTTCCTGCGGTATTGACCTGCTACACACTCGTATCAATGAAAATGTAAATGATATTGATATACTGTTGAATGATGAAAAAACCACCAACAATCTACTTATTCAACTCAATCGAAGACTGCAACAAATTGTGTTTAGCAAAGATTTCCCCTGGAAAGACTGTAGCCCGAACCTCCGTCTTGTTGGTAACCAACCGTATCATGGTGAGCTATCACCTTTATCAGGGCAGTTAACCCTGTTTCATACCGGAAAACCCTGGATCAAAATTGAATGCTCGGTTAAAACCGCATGGATGAAAGAACTGGACCTCACCCGGGATGATTATGTCATCAGAATCCCCACCCATATAAGTACAGAGTACAAAGGCACTATTCCTGTTTTGTCGACAATGGGTTATCTGGCTCTCGACCTTTTTTCGTTGAAAAAACTTCATGACAACTTAATCACAACGACAGAAGACAATCAAAAACTGAGAGTCATACTCAATAGCGCAATGACTCTTTCAAAAATAGAGAAGCACGTTTTCACCCTTTACTATCACCCAAAAAATCCCGGTTTACATAAGTCAGAACCCTTTAAGGCACTGAATAGTGGGTTTGTTGAAGCAATTACTTTAATCAGGAACATCTACTCTGCTGATCAGCTATATCACAGTTTTTTTGATTCACCCTATCAGCTAAAACATTCCAGATCCCAGGAAAAAAGGGCGTTGATCAATATTCTTTCGTCCGATAAATGCAGGCATGAAACGGCCTACTCATTCAATGAACTGATGATTTTGCTGAGAAATGATTTTGATCTGGAAAATACGGCAAAAGATGGCAATTGTTTTTATGCGTCCCTGGCCAGTGGACTGAATAAAAACAGAGCAGCAGCAACCAACTTCCTGAAAACCTATAATGTTCTGCTGGGCACCTCGCTCCACGATACTGCACATGAGCAGGTTGTTATCCGTCCTGATATGGTTAGGTGTATGATCCACTGCTGGATAGCCTCTGCACTTAACGCCGGATTGAGCGCCTCTGAGTACGAGGAACTGAATACTCTGATCCTTCCGGAGCCGGGCAAATCCATCCATGACCTGCTGAAGAGCCGACTCATTGCCAATCCGGCAGCTAATCCCAATGATACCGGCCACTACGGATGGAGCTCTCTATTGCACATAATGGCTATTGTCACCGGGACAACCATTATCTTGCTGAAAGTCAATCCCAAAAAACAAAACATTGAGAAACATAAGCACAGTATTCATGAAGCCAATCAATTAACACCAAATCTGATTAAAACATTAAGGGCTAAACAGCCAGCACTGTTTAATAGCGATGCAAATGATCCACGAATAACCAGTTTATTATTTATTGCTCACTCCGGAGGAGACCATTATTATGCAGCCTCACCATCGCCAGGGCTGATTAACGTTTTCAGGCCCTATATGCTGACTGAACATTATCTTATTGCGCCTTTCCGGGCTAAAGAAACTGAGTGTAAACAGCCACAACATGACGCCAGTCAACCACCGGCTCATCAGCAGGCCATCTCTGAAGAGACAGCGGGCTGCGCGCACCAAAGCTCAGATGTTGTCGAACAGAAAACCGAAAGCCTACCCCCGGAAAGACCAGCAAGCAGTGTTGCAAAAATAAACACGCCATCAAAAGAAACAACAGCCGGACCAGCGAATCCGGCAGAGACCACAGAGTCAGACCGAGAGGAACGCATCAGGAAAAAAATCCAGATCGTGTTAACCATAATTTCCAACCCGAAAACCAGTAATAGCCTGAGCAAGAAAAAACTGGATAACCTGGGCGACAGTTTATTTGATGAGGTGTTAAAGGTTATTCAGGAACCCGACCAGACGAATCCGATAACCGTTGATATGAAAGCCTTTTCGGATACGACACTGTTAGCACTGGAAACAGGAAAGCGGTTAAATCACATAGAATCCATACTGTTTCTGGCACTGCATAAGATCATTCATCACTGTGACGCGAACAACCCGATATTCATGACTGAAATACTCAGGGACCTGCATACCGTCAACCGTGCATGGCACATACAAGCCCCCGTTGTACTGGCGATTCTGGCGGCCCGGACCGGATCTCCTGAAGCATTCAATCTTGCCATGCAGCCGCTCTACCCGACTTTCTGCAACCAGACATATCATAAGCTGCGCTTCACTCTTCCTGCCGAGTTCGACGAGATCTACCCTGATTACAGGACCATTATTCCCCAACATATTCACAATGCTGGGCATTATATAGAAAAAAAGAATTTTTCTGCCGCTGACTGGCAAGAGATTGATGTGCATTTTCCGGTAAATGAAGAGATCAACCGCTTATTAACCCCGACACTGTTAATCAGTGATTCCCCTGAATATGCTAAAACCGACATCACCACAATACGCTCGGCAATGCTGAACTGTGCATACAAGGGCCATATATCCCTGCACCGAGGTGATACTCCACGGTCCCTGACGTTCTTTTTAAAATCGGCCATTGCCTACATAATGGCCACTGATAACGGGGCTGATATCAGTCATTATGAAGAGGCGGCGGGCCTCTCGGCTATTTATATGACCATTCGCCTGATTTCCCGTATTGATCCGCAGTGCAACCTGCAGACAGAAGCGCCGTTTCTGCATAGCTGGATGCCCCATATTGATCTTATCCGACACCGCCTTGAGACTGCCAGCCTGAACACATTGCTCTACGCTATCAAGGCTCAACGAGCTACCGAAACACTATGGACTCACAGCTGGTTTACCTACGCCTACAGCAAAACAGCCACACTGATGGGGCAGACACTGCCTGAGTCTTTTGAGACGTTTAGGTCGTTAATGGATCACCAGACAAAATTCCTGTTTGATCATGGCAGCCCCATCCGCGAACTCCCGGCTCTCGAAGCCAGACAAAAACCCGATACGACAGACACAACATCACTCGTCGCCAGAAACAGTAGGGAATACAGACTGGCCAGTGGCCATAAAACCCAGTGCGCAGACCCGGTATTGCAGGCAAAGTACAAAATCAGCGAGAAACTGGAAGCAAAAAAACAAACCAGAAAAGCGGTAGAGATTGTTCGAACCCTGAAACAACGTGTTGACCTTTTGTCAGATGACTTTATTCAGTTATATCAGGATGCCAACCCCAAAAAAGCAAGAAACACTGCCAATATTTATGTCCGGGCCATTCAGTTACTTGACCAGAGCATTGAACTGGCCACCCGGGATATCCCCATCATTACCCGCGAACTCGAAAACGCCTCCAAAAACAGGGCAAAAAACAGTTTTCTGGAAAAAACCAAAATGCAAGAAGCCATGTTAACCTACAACACACTGTACGGTTTTGCTGCACTGGCTCATATTAAAGAAGAGCTTCTGTTTGAACAGGAGGTGACGCAGAAATTAGTAGAATTTCACAATACCCTGCTTACCAAAGAGTCAGCAGAATACATTACCGTCAAACAACATCATAAGTTGGAAAAACTGGTAGCCAACTTCATCGAATTGCTGGACCCATTACAGTACGCCGATATATCTGAACAATTCTTAAAAAACATGGTATTGATATTGGTTTCCTGTAAGCGCCTTGTTGCAAGCTGTTTAAGCGATAGAAATGTCGCCTCCATACAAGCTCTGATCAAACAGTGGATAGCCTATTGCCACGATGAAAGCAATCTGCTGGAGACACTGGAGCTGATCATTACGCTGGACTTGAGTGACCATGAATTCATCACACAGTTTAACCCTCTTATTGATACAATATTGCTGAAAATTCAGTACTTAACTGCAAAACAAGACGATAGTTATGATCAAGAGGACCAACTGATTCTCTACCAAAATGTTGAAAAAATACTGGGAAAATTTAATTCAACCGAGCAGATCAATTTTTACCAGTCCATCTGGTCACCCCAATTAGAAAGACTCAAAAAAATGACCAGTCAGGAGCTGGAGATTAAAAATGCCAAAGCAGAAAAGTATTGGAATATTTTAATCAGGGAAGAGCAGGAAAATAATGCCAGGGAACAGAAAAAATTAGAATCCATTATCAATCGCAAACTGTCAACAATAACCTCAGAACAAAAGAACCAAAACACTGTGAAACCCGATGAATCTGACAGCGAAGAATCCACCTCAGGGGAAAATCATCAACCACCCTGCAGTGCCAGTAGTGATCACGTTGATGACCATATAGACATCGCTTCTTTGGACATCGAAATTGGCTCACTGGATTCACTGAAAATGGCATGGCGACATTTTGGGAGTGGTCAGCTATCACAGGCCAACACCCTTGTATTGGAGATGCTTAATAACCCGCCGGACGACTCACTATTGATTGTTCAGATTAAGTCGTTACGATCCGAGATACTGATTAAACAATTTTTTGATGTCGTACTTCAGGGTATGCAGAGAAGCCGGGGTATTTTAGTGTGCTCCACTGACTATCTGAAAAAAGTGGAAGCCGATCTGGCCAAACAAAAAGAACTGTCAAAAATCGATAAAAATACAAAAATCACTGTACAAAAACAGCCGATACGTAATCTCAGTGATAAAGTTTTTGAACTGGCAACATTATTCTCAACACATCAACAAATACTGCAAGATGCGTTTACACTGCAAAAAGAGATCATCAATGTACTGCAACTATTCACCTTCGACAGTGATCAGGAAACACAGGATTTATCACTGATCAAATCTGACCTTGAACTGATTATCGAAGCACAGGATCGTATTACCTGCTTTGTATCCAATATAAAAACAGCCAGTGAAAATCTGATAGCGCTCCTTAACTGCCGAAGGCAACTGCTGGCGCTTATAAAGGAAGTAATGGCCAGGAAATCAATTTCAGGTCAGCCCGGTTTGCCAGCCGTCGGCAGTGACGCTTCGAAAAACAGATCATCTGGTGCGAAAAGCAATCTTAATGCAGCCCCGGAAGAAACCCTGCCCGAAAATTCCATCACGGAAATCCGCAACAAAATGGAAACACTTGCCCAGGCGATGGAAAATTTCAAAGATCGCCTGCTTATGCCGAAACAGAGAAATTTTGTACAGAGGCTAATCGAAGCATCCTGACAAAGAGCCGCATCGCGGCTCTTTGGATCAGAAACGGGCTACTTAACCACTTTTAAGTGAGGACGCCCCGGCTTTTTCGGTGGTGGAGGAGGCTCTTCATCCGGCACTTCTGCCTGAACCTCTTCTGCCTCTTCCTGCTCATCAAGCGGCTCCGCCTCAAAGACCATTCCCTGACCATTCTCCTGGGCATAAATAGCCATCAATGCCGGAACAGGTACGGTAATCGTCAGGGCGCGACCACCGAAGCGACCGTCAAACATGATGTAATCATTACCAATATTCAGAGCCCGTACCGCGGTTGGCGAGATGTTCAGAACGATCTGGCCATCCTTGACGAACTCCTGGGGAACCTCAACGCCACGGCGATAGGCATCCACCAGAATATAGGGTGTGCAATCATTATCAAGAATCCATTCATACAGTGCTCTGGCAATATACGAACGGCTACTGGTCATTGTCATAACAGCCTCCGGACAAACACTTCACGCCGCCAGCCAGGTTACTCACGCATTTCCTTTTCGATTTCAGAAAGGCTTTCCTGGAACGACTCACGCTCAAATAAACGCTCAGCATAGTCCAGAATAGACTTACCCTGTTTCGGCAGCTCAACACCCAGCAACGGCAGACGCCAGAGAATCGGTGCCACACAGCAGTCCACCAGGGTAAACTCTTCGCTCATGAAGAACGGCATTTCAGCAAAAACAGGCTCAACCGCCAACAGACTCTCCCGCAACTCTTTACGAGCACGAGCCGCAGGCGTCTCCTTGGTTTTGGGATCCAGAATAGTATCCACCAGGGCACACCAGTCTTTCTGAATGCGGTGCATGATCAGTCGGCTCTGGGCGCGGCTGACTGGATAAACCGGCAGCAGCGGTGGATGTGGGAAACGTTCGTCTAGATATTCCATCATGACGTTTGGTTCATAAAGAACCAGTTCCCGGTCAACCAGCGTAGGAACGTTGTTGTAGGGGTTCAGATCGGAAAGCTCCCGAGGAAGGTTTTCCGGATTTACATTCTGAACGTCAACCGCAACGCCCTTTTCTGCCAGTACAATACGAACACGGTGACAGTAATGGTCAGCTGGATCCGAGAAAAAAATCATGGATGACTTTTTGGCAACTACAGCCATGAAGTACCCCCGCCTTCATGCAAAGGATGAGAGAGTTCGGCAACAATCCCGGCCATGACAATAGCCGAAGGATGACCACAGGCTACCGCATAACGGGTAAAACAGCCGCCCGCGAAATAACGCACTATCATAGCAAACTTTGTACCTGCCATAATAGTCCCAGCAACGCAAATACTTACTTTCCTGTTGTTATTTTGGCAGAGTGTCACTGACAAGCACATAAGTAGCTACAGGAGAGATATGGCCACCGGGCTACTGACCGAAAACCTCACGGGCATAATTGATAATGATGTATTGATCAGTTTTTTTCAAAACTTCAATTAACTTTTGTTCAGAATTCCGAGAAAAACAACCTGATCTTTCACCACAGGAAATTATCTTTTATTGTGGTAATTCATAAGGAACTTTTTGGAAATAATTAAGTCAGATAATTTTGTCTGTCCGCAGCCAAAATAATTGTTAATAAAAATTATGGATCGGAAGTAACAAATAATCTGAGGATAATAAGGTATATGAATTTCTCTAATGGAACGTCTTTAACGGTGACAACACAACCAGAGGCCCACCGGTTATGTGACTACACCCTTAATTGTGAGCGAATTAAACAAGATCGCTATGGGTGTGGCATCACTACATCGTTGGTTGCCGGCGGAGGTGGTGCTATTGGTGGTTTTGTAGCCTATAAAATTGCAGGCACAGTTGGTAACACTGTCGCTGGTGTCTTCAGCGGCCTGTCTGTTGGCGGATGCTTTTCTTGCGCCGTGTGTCTTTGTGTAAATGCCTGTTCAGATGACTGCGATTACATTAAGCTTCGTAATCGAGAGATCACCACCTCCACCGAACTGGCTCCCCTTGCAGTTAGGCAGCAACATAAACAGGAGCAACTATCGGCTGAACCTCCGCCTTACTCGGGAACTGGTTGCAACCCTACAGCGTCTGTTTGGGTCCTGTCAGAACTACCTCCGCCTTACTCGGAAAAAGATTCCATCCGCACAGCACCAGTTCAGTCCCAGCCAAAACCGTACTCTTCTTCTCCATTGCCAAGCATCGACGATTTTAGCTCCATTCACCCTACTACTTATGCTATCTCTTAAATCGTCAGTGTTAGATCAACCTCGGAAGTAGCGTCTGGTGCCTATAGGCTGACTTCTGGCGGCTCAACCTCTCTGGGTTTGCCGGGGGCTTCGGCTTTTGCTAATTAATAATGGGGGCTTTCGCAGGTTGGCTGATGAAAAGTGAGGGGTTGCAACAGAAATAGCCTTCAGGTAATCAAATATCTCTTTACTCAGTGATCAGTTAATGACAAAAAGTAGATATTAAAACGACTTTAGCACTCGAATAACTGAAATTATTGACCCGACGTCAGGTCACAGCCATTTAAAACAAGCTTCGTGAATGATCAGGAGGATAAAATCGGCCAATTACGATAGGTCGATACCAAGAGCTGCTTTGAATAAGGCTTCTATTCTCGCTTTAGCCTGATTATCCCCGCAACGAAAAAAAGGAATATCTAAACCCTCCATTAATAGTTCTTTTGCATTCTGTGGGTTATCCACTGCTCGATAATCATCAACTTTCAGACATGCGGTAGAAGCGTACGGATCAAGATCCTTAAAACGTTCACATTTGTTGTTTACGTTAATTAACTCCTGCTGAACATATGTTTCAACAAGATTATGCAAAAAGATCAAGTTTCTTCGTGTAACGTCTTTCAACACGTCCTTGCCATGGGATATACAACTTGAAATTTCAGCAATTTTGCTGTCCATATCTGGATATTTCTGTTGTATTTTCTGTCGCGTCTTCTCTGCAACTGATACACCACCGGAAAAAATCTCTTGAGTCACTGATCCGCGAGATAAGCAGTAGTTTTGACCGTGCCGGGCATTATGTGCCTTGATCAAATAATCGAGCAAATTTTTGCTCTGTAATTCCGTGGCATATCCACCTATTGATTCAATAAATCGGGTAACCTCTGGACCTAATGTCTCGGCCATAACAGCTTCATAGGCAGGCGGTAAGCTTGAAGCGCTACCTAAATTGGATACATTCATAATTTACCACTTTAAATTAAATAGGTGATTTCTCGGACAAGGTATGCAAGGAATAGTTCCACATCAAAAGCTGGGGGCAGGTCTTTCATAATGCATAACAATTGTCGTTTATAGAGATAAGAGGAGGCGTTTGCACAATGAAAGACCTGACACCAGCTTTTCCCTTTTCCCTTTTCCCAGCTTTCCAGCTTTCCGACACCAGCTTTCCTGATTTGATGAGCCTGCCAATTGAGCACATGAATAAGGAAATTCCAGCAAGTTGCTTCCGATCATTCGCCACAGGAAATTATCTTTTACTGTGGTAATTCATAAGGAACTTTTTGGGAATCATTAAGTCAGATAACTTTATCTGTCCGCAGCCAAAATTATTGCTGATAAAAATTATGGATCTGAAGTATCAAATAATCTGAGGATAATAAGGTATATGAATTTCTCTAATTCCAGGTCTTTAACGGTAACAACACAACCAGAGGCTCACCGGTTATGTGACTACACCCTTAATTGTGAGCGAATTAAACAAGATCGCTTTGCGTGTGGCATCACTACACCGTTGGCTGCCGTTGGAGGTGCTGCTATTGGTGGTGTTGTAGCCTATAATACTGCAGGCACAGTTGGTAACACTGTCGTTGGTGTCTTCAGCGGCCTGTCTGTTGGCGTTTGCTTTTCTTGCGCCATGTGTCTTTTTGTAAATGCCTGCTCAGATGACTGCGATTACATTAAGCTTGGTAATCGAGAGATCACCACCTCCACCGAACTGCCCCCCCTTGCTGTTAGGCAGCAACATAAACAGGAGCCACTATCGGCTGAACCACCGCCTTACCCGGGAACTGGTTCCATCCGCACAGCACCAGTTCAGTCCCAGCCAGGACTGTACTCTTCTTCTCCATTGCCAAGCATCGACAATTTTTTTAGCTCCATTCACCCTACTACTCATGCTATCTCTCAAATCGTCAGTGGTAGATCAACCTCGGAAGTAGCGTCCGGTGCCTACAGGCTGACTTCTGGCGGCTCAACCTCTCTGGGTTTACCAGGCTTCGGCTTTTGGTAATTAATAATGGGGGCTTTCGCTGGTTGGCTGATGAAAAGTGAAAAAAACAACCTGATCTTTCTGGCTTGCTCCTGATTTGTTAATCTTGCCCATGAATGGTTCGCTCCGTTTCTTATTCTGAATGATGTTCCGCAAAACTCATTCTATCTTGGCTCATTTAAGCCGTTTTGGGAGCGGGGTGGACCATTCCATTAGGTCTTGAATCTTGAATTCCCACCTGACATCAACCCCATCAACTGCCCAAAAAACGAAGCATTCCTTACTGTCTACACCGCCTCATCCGCAGGCGCTTCCTTCATCATCTCCACCAGTTTATGCCGAAAAGTAGCCGCATCTTCGGTTTCCTCCAGATAGTTCAGCAGCTGCTCCATCCGCTTGCCATACATGGCCTGGTATTAAGGAGTTGTCTGGAAATAACTTCCCTATTTTCATTGCCTGACTGGACTGAGCTTGTCGAAGTTCGGTGGCACGACCCTTCGATACTTCGACAAGCTCAGCACTCAGGGTGAACTGAGATTGTGCACGTCAAAATCATTGAAACCATGTACCAGGAGCCTGAAGGGAGTAGCAAGACAAATCAGTAAGTTTGATCACCTATTGCATTTGCTCCGTACACTATCGTTTGACAGCAATAAGTCGTGGATATGCTGTTTCTCTATAATGAAGCACACCATACTGTTTAGTGCTGGTTCTGCTGACGGCTAACTGATTGCTCAACGCCCCACACACCAACATTCAGGAGAGGAAACGTGGCTGAGAATACTGCGAGTCAAATAGACCACAGTGTCACCCCGGACGCTCATCCCCAAAAAATAACTCGAACCATAGTCTTAAACGACGGCAGTCCTGAGAACAAACGACAGGAGTTATTAAATTATTTCCACCAGACGTTTGATCAATATGAGCTGCTGTTTGAAACCCTGGCCTGCCAGGAAGCCTGGTACGAAAAGGCAATCCCCCTCCGTCACCCGCTGATTTTCTATTACGGGCACACTGCCGCTTTTTTTGTGAACAAACTGATCACCGCAAAACTGATCTCGGAACGAGTTGACCCTTATATTGAGTCCACCGTTGCCATTGGTGTGGATGAGATGTCCTGGGATGATCTGGACGACAACAATTACCAATGGCCAACCGTGCAACAGGTCCGCGACTACCGCAGTAAAGTCAGGGCACTGGTTTCCGGTTTCATCCGGACCATGCCACTGGAGATACCCATCAACTGGGAGAGTCAGGCCTGGATCATTCTGATGGGCATTGAACATGAACGCATTCATCTGGAAACCTCATCAGTACTGATTCGCCAGCTGCCAATCGCCTGCGTCAAGCCACACAGTTACTGGCAACACTGCACAGACACAGGGTCAGCACCGGACAACCGCCTGATTGAGATGCCCGGAGGATCACTGCGCCTGGGCAAAAATTACGATGCTTCGCTCTACGGCTGGGACAATGAATATGGCCGCTGCGAGGTTGAGGTGGCCCCCTTCAAAGCCAGCGAATACCTGGTGAGCAATCAGGAGTTTAAAGCCTTTATTGATGCCGGTGGTTATGACAATGAACGCTGGTGGACAGATGAAGGCTGGGCCTGGAACACATTCAGCAACACCGATGGTAAAGTGCGCCACCCCGAATTCTGGATCCCCGATGGGGACAGTTATCGCTACCGCACCATGCTGGCAGAGATCGACATGCCCTGGAACTGGCCGGTAGACGTCAACTGTCATGAAGCCCAGGCCTTTTGTCGCTGGAAATCAGAAGTGACCGGCAAACAGATTCAGCTGCCCAGTGAAGCCGAATGGTACCACCTGAGGGAGGCCATCAGTACTGACCAGCCCCGGTGGGATAAAGCCCCCGGAAATATCAATCTCGAATACTGGTCTTCATCCTGCCCGGTTGACCACTTCAGAACCGGGGAGCTGTGTGACATTATCGGGAATGTCTGGCAATGGACCACCACCCCCATTGACGGTTATGAAGGATTCCGTGTCCACCCCTGCTACGATGATTTCTCAACCCCGACCTTTGATGGACGACACAATCTGATTAAAGGGGGTTGCTGGATATCAACCGGCAACTACGCTATTAAAGAATCCCGCTACGCCTTTCGCCGCCACTTCTTTCAGCATGCCGGTTTCCGTTACGTAGAGTCCAGTGCCATGACCAATACCTCCAGCAACCCTTATGAGAGCGATGCCCTGGTTGCCCAATATCTGGCGTTCCATTTTGGGGAGTCTTACTTTGATGTACCCAACTACCCCGAAGCCTGTGCCCGCCTCTGCCATGAAGTCAGTGGCGAGACACCTCGAACACGGGCACTGGACCTGGGCTGCTCAGTAGGACGCACCAGCTTTGAACTGGCCCGCTGGTTTCAACATGTGGACGGCATCGACTTCTCTGCCCGATTCATTTCTGCGGCGGCCGAGTTGCAGGAGCGCGGAAAAATACGCTACCACCTGACCACAGAAGGCGAACTGGGTGATTACTTTATTGCCGATACCACGGAGATGGGTCTGGATAATATCGATACCAGCCGTATCCGCTTTACCCAGGGGGATGCCTGCAACCTGAAACCCATGTTTAACGACTATGATCTTGTTTTTGCCGGTAACCTGATTGATCGCCTGAATAACCCCGCGCAATTTCTGGACATGATTCATGAGCGCATACGCCCCGGCGGCATCCTCGTGATCACTTCGCCCTATACCTGGCTGGAAGAGTATACGCCCCGGCAGAACTGGCTTGGAGGCATCCGTGAAAATGGTGAAGCCCTGGACACCTATACCGGACTGCAAAGAGCGTTGAGCAAACATTTTGAAGAGGTTCGCCCCCCCGTTGATCTCCCGTTTGTGATCAGGGAAACAGCCCGAAAATATCAGCATTCGGTTGCCCAGTGCACAGTGTGGCGGCATAAAACGCTGTAATCCGGCCCCGCGCCTCACTTGAAGGCCGGTTGTGTAATACCAATTCCACCTTCTAAATATGAACTGCGCAGCCATTTTGAACAGCTGGTCTTCGTTGGAATTCCTCGCAATAGCCCTGCTATTACTCGTCATTCCGCCTTGCCCAGCTGTCCAAAATGACTTGCTCGATCTCATATTTAGAAGGCGGAATTGGTATAAGTTTGCTCACTACCGCTACTACAAACTTGCTCAAACCGCCTTCAACGTCAGGCCATGCAGGTAACATTCCCTTTTGAAGCGCGCTATCAAAATCTTGCTATTCGGACAATCCGTGTAAGCCTCGACCACCGCATCCGGTGTCACCGGCTCGCCATACAACGGCAGGTTCCTCAGGCAACATCTCTCTATGAAGCACGCTCTCCTCAACTTGCCTTTCAGAGTATTCGGGAAAGCCTCAACCACTTCTTCCGGGGTGACCGGCTGGCCATAAAGCGACTGCTCTCTCAGGCAGCATTTTACTTTGTAGTGCACCAGCTCCAGCTGGCCTTCCGGAGTATCCGGAAAAGCCTCAACCACCGCTTCCCGGGTGACCGGCTGGCCATACAGCGACAGCTCCATCTTGCAACATTCCACTTTGAAGAGGGCCAGCGCCAGTCGGCCTTCGGGAGTGTCCGGAAAAGCCTCAACCACTGCTTCCGGAGTGACCGGCCGACCATTCAACGGCGTGCCTCTCAGGCAACATTTTGCCTTGAACTGCGCTATTCCCATCTTGCTTTGTGGACAATCCGGGAAGGCCTCAATCACTGCATCCGGTGTGAGCCACTGGTCATTCCACTGCAGGCAGCCCAGGTAACATTTCGCTTTGTTGTTCGCCCTTTCCAAGAGCAGCGATGTCATGGATGTATCGCGGTCAAAAATTTCTTTAATCAGGGAATCTGACCGGAGGCACGACATATGACGTGTATTCGTCGCACTGAAATTGACGAAATCAGAAAAACTCAACTGCCGGGCAATGAGTTCCAGTGCTTTGTCAGGAAGTGCCGCCAAATGACAGGTATCCGGTTGGTTACGTACTTCCTGCACATGCACCTTCCTGAAACCGAAAAAAGCGAATGGAATATCTGAATCCTCTATTTGAGGATTCAGAATAAATGATTTTAGCTGGAGCGAAACATCAGCGGCTTGATGCATAAGTCAACCTTCGTCTTTTATTCCGGGTTGTTTTGAGCCCGGGCCCAGAAAAAAGTTCCACTGCCGAAAATTTCTGGTTACGCAAGATGATTGCCATGCAATCAGGAACGGGTCTTGTCTCATGTTTACGGCTTGCCCTGATACACCGTAAACGGAACCTAACCGCTATTTTGAAGTCCAATGACGGTATTTATTGTCTTGGTGTGAAGGGTTTATTTTGCCAGCCACAGCATCAACCAGATCCCACCCAAAACCTGCTGGCCGGTATAACCGACATGTTGGCTCAAGCCGGTTTACTGACCGCCCCGGAAGGGCCTTTAACGGTAAAAAAGTTGAAAATCATCCATCTTATAGTAGTGGCACAGCTCGCCCCCCGGATCATGGCAAATGTACTGAAGATGCTTTCTGGGAAAAAAAACCATTACAAGGACGCCAAATCACCCCGGCTGATGTGCTCACAGCCTATGGCAGAGACACCACATCGCTTAGGGGTGGTTTCTTTCTGCTAAAACTCTGCTTAGAGAACATTCTTTATGATGATAAAAAAGTCACCCCGGACCAGGTCATTCGGGAATTCAACCGCAAGCCAGGTCAAAATCATAAGTACAAACTAGCGATAGCACGCTTCAAATCGGAATGTTGCCTGAAGGGCCTGCTGTTGAATGGCCAGCGGGTCGCACCGGAGACGGTGGTTCAGAATTTTCGAGCAATCGGGGCAGCATTGGAGCTGGCACGCTTCAGGCAACATTGTTGTCTGGAGGACCTGGCGTTGTTCGGCCAGAAGGTCACACCGGATTCGGTGGTCAAGGCTTTTCCGGACAGTCCGGAAGGCAGGCTCGGGATAGCGCGCTTTAAGGCAGAATGTTGCCTGAGGGGCCTGGCGTTGTGCGGCCAGCAGGTCACACCGGATGCGGTGGCCAGGGATTATCAGGCAATCAGGGCAAAACTGGAGCTGGCGCGCTTCAAGGGGGAATGTTGCCAGAGGAACCTTCCGTTAAATGGCCAGCAGGTCACACCAGATGAGGTGGTTAAGGGTTATCAGGCGATCAGGGCAATACTGGAGCTAGCGCACTTTAAGCAACACTGCTGCCTCAAAGGTCTGGCATTGAATGGCCAGCAGATCACACCGGATGCAGTGGTTAAGGATTTTCTGGCAGCCGGTACACCACTGGAGCTGGCCCGCTTCAAAGCAGAATGTTGCCTGCAAAAACTGCCGCTAAATGGCCAGCTGGTGACACCGGATGAGGTGGTTATGGATTATCAGACGGCGAGGGCTCCACTGGAGCTGGCGCGCTTCAAAGCGGAATGTTGCCTGAAAGGCCTTCCGTTAAACGACCAGCAGGTCGCACCAGATACGGTGGTCAGGGAATATCTGGCGGTCGGGGCAACACTGGAGCTGGCGCGCTTCAAAGCAGACTGTTGTCTGAAAAGCCTGGCGTTGAATGGCCAGCAGGTCTCACCGGATGCGGCGGTCAAGGGTTTCCCGGATAGTCCGGAAGGCAGGCTGGGGATAGCGCGCTTCAAAGAGGAATGTTGCCTGGAGGGGCTGCCATTGAATGGCCAGCAGGTGACACCGGAGACGGTAGCCAGGGATTATCGTGCAACCAGAGCAACATTGGAGCCTGCACGCTTCAAGGCGGAATGTTGCCTCAGGGGCCTTCCGTTACATGGCCAGCCGATCACGCCGGATGAGGTAGTCAGTGATTATCAGGCAGTTAGAGCAATACTGGAGCTCGCGCTCTTCAAAGAACAATGTTGTCTGAGGGGCCTGTTGCTCAATGGCCTGCCGGTCACGCCGGATGAAGTGGCCGGGGCTTACCCTGATAGCCCGAAAGGCAAACTGGCAATGGCTCGCTTCAAAGCGGAATGTTGCCTGAAAAACCTTTCGTTGAATGGCCAGCCGGTCACGCCGGAAACGGTAGTCAAGGATTATCAGGCAGCCAGAGCAACTCTGGAGCTCGCGCGCTTTAAGGAACAATGTTGTCTGGCAGGCCTGCAGTTGAATGGTCGACAGGTCACACCGGACCTGGTGATTAAGGGTTTCCCGGATACTCAGGAAGGCAAATTGGCAAGAGCACGCTTCAAAACCACATGCTGCCTGAAGAACCTGCTGTTGAATGGCCGACAGGTCACGCCGGATGAGGCGGCCAGGGATTTCCCCGATAGTCCGAAAAGCATACTGGGGCTGGTATTCTTCAAAGCGGAATGTTGCCTGAGGGGCCTGATGCTCAATGGCCTGCCAGTCACACCGGAGGCGGTAGTTCAGGGTTTTCAGACCACCAGAGCAACAATGGCGCTGGCGCGCTTTAAAGAGCAATGTTGCCTGAAGGGGCTGACGTTAAATGGTCGGCTGGTCTCCCCGGAGGCAGTGGTTAAGGCTTTCCCGGATAGCCCGGAAGGCAAACTTGAGTTAGCACGCTTTACCGCAGAATGTTGCCTGAAGGGCCTGGCGTTAAGTGGTCGGCGGGTTACACCGGAGGCGGTGGTCAAGAAATTCCCGGATAGCCCGGAAGGCAAGCTGGGGTTAACGCATTTTAAAGCAGAATGCTGCCTGAGGGGCGTGCCATTGAATGGCAGGCAGGTCACACCGGATGAGGTGGTTCAGGGTTTCCCGAATAGCCCGGAAGGTAAACTGGGCATAGCACGCTTCAAAGCAGATTGTTGTCTCAGGAGCCTGCCGTTAAATGGCGAGCAGCTCACACCGGATCTGGTCGTTACAGCTTTCCCGGATAATCCGGAAGGCAAACTGGGGTTAGTGCGCTTCAAAGCGGAATGTTGCCTGAAAGGCCTTCCATTAGCTGGCCAGCCGGTTACACCGGATGAGGTGATCAAGGACTTTCAACGCGGTGGCTGGTTGTTCGAAAACGCTATTTTTTATGCTCTGCTGGCATTGAATGACAGAGCATTGAATGGCAGCTATCTGGATAACCAGAAAGTATTATCAGCGTTTAATAAATCCCTCGGGAATTATTCGTTAAAGCAAGCCGAATACCTGATACAAAGGTTGGTTCAATCTCAACGGTACAATGCCATCAAAGAGGCCAGGGAGATCATTCACCAGGCCTGGCAAATCTTAAACAGCGTACCGGTCAAAGAAGAGCAACGTCGTTTGCAATGTATTCTGCAATTCATAGCTATGCAGCTTGAACTGCCAATTGACCATCAAAAAGTGTCGGCAGCGCAGGTATGGCAATCCATCCAAACCCTCAGGTGCTCATTTCAGAAATCTCAAATCCATTTTTTCTTCCTGGCACACTGCTGTATCACCGGCCAGCCTGTTAATGAACGACAGATCGATAAAGATCAGGTACTGGAATACCTTAAGAATTTTCCTGAAGGCAGCAATCTGCGTAAGGCTTTAGGCTCATGGTTTGAACAATGCCGCTCCGAAGACAGTGTACTGGATTGTTTACTGTTTAAACGAGAAAATGCCTTTATCAGTGATTCTCCTGACGGATGCGCAGTCTTTGCAAGTCAATATTTTTAAAAAAAATCATTTTGCTTGATGATCCCACCCTGTATCTGAGATGACCACAAAAGCAATGGTGCTGGCTTCAATCATCACGCACCACTCGGAGGAACACCTGAAGTCTTATTTGAAAGCTGCCCAGGTTTTATCACTGAAAACACAGGCGCAGGCAGACAATCCAGCACTCTCAGATAGCACTGCCCTGGCAATGGGTCTGGAGCGCAGTGATGCCATGGTTAGAGAGCATTATCAAGACGGCGAAAAATCCGCCGCCAGCAGTGCTGCTGACGCGCTGATAAATAGTCTGACGCCATTGCCTGAAGATATGGCTGCAATGGCTTAAGCCTTTCCGATCCCATGCCGCCCTTTGATATTTTCAAGGGGCACTTAGGAAGTCCCGAAATAATTTCCACATTTTGAACTCGATCTCCGTTCATCCTGAGCTTGTCGAAGGGTGATTGGCACAATACATGAGGCCGGAGTTCACGCCCTTCGATGCTTCGACAAGCTCAGCACTCAGGGCGAACGTAGTTTTGAAACTCAGAAATGTGGAAATTATTTCAGGACAGCGCCTTAAACCCGTTCCACCTTTTTCTTTCTGATCCAGTAAGAAAAAACAGCATCTGTCTCTTGATGCTGAAGAAGCTGGTGCTCCAGAAAATTACAGAACCTGGGGATATCACGTTTAGTGGAAGGGTCAGTCGCCAGAACCCGAACCACCTCACCGGAAGCCATATCCCTGATTTTATTGTGCAGCAGCATCACCGGCTCCGGACAAAACAGGCCACAGGTATCCAGCTCATGCTGCACTTCAATAGTGCCAGCGTTCTCTTCAAGCAACATGTCTGACATCAAACGTTAAACCAGTCTTTCAAACCAGCTCCTCATAAAAGGTCATGTCGGGCTGCAAACCAGACATCGTTGTTACTAAAATGGCGATACACCCAGATCAGGCCCAGGCCCCGGGCGGCCATAAAAACCGTGTAAGCAAGCCACAAGCCCTGATTTCCCATATCACGAAACAGGAACCAGACCGGGAGAAACACCAGAACCGTGGCAATCAGCATCGTGTTCTGCATCATATCGGTTCTGACCGCGCCAATAAAGACGCCATCCAGCCAGAAACACCAAACGGCAATCAGCGGCATGGCTACCAGCCAGGGCAGGTAAACAGAGGCTTGTTCTGCAACCTCCGGAATATTGGTCAACCAACCCAGCAAAGCCTGCCCGCCAAGGCCAAGCAACAGACAGAACAGCCCGCCACAGATCAGGGAACACCAGCCGGTTACCCGGACTATCTGATGAAACTGTCGGCGATCACCTTTGCCAATGGACTCACCGGTCAAGGCTTCTGCTGCGTGAGCGAATCCATCCAGGCCATTGGAAATCAGCACCATCAGATTCATCAGCAGCGCATTGGCAGCGAGCACTTCATCCCCCAGGCGAGCGCCCCGGGCGGTAAAAAATGCCTGTACTGATAACAGACACAATGTGCGGACAAACAGGTGGCGATTGAGCATGATCAGCCGACGAAACGCAGCCATATCAAACACCATGTCAGTACTGAACTGGCCATCATCACCGGCCAGAATTCGCCTCACCAGCAACAACCCAAGAGCCAGCGCCAGATAGTCAGCAATCACCGTTGCCAACGCGGCACCCTGGGTTGCCCAGCCCAGACCAAGGACCAGCAACAGGTCCAGCACAATATTGACGGCATTACCCACAACCAGGATAAACAACGGCCCCTTCGGCATCTGCATTCCTATCAGCCAACCAATCAACGCATAGTTAACCAATACGGCTGGTGCCGACAATATCCGGATCTGAAAGTAGATTTCAGCCTGCCTCGCCACCACATCACTGGCGGCAAATAAAGGCAACGCCAATTGTAAAATCAACGGGGAGCAGAGAATCAGCAGCAAGCCTGTGAGAGCGGCAAAAACCACCGACTGTAACAGCCACTTTCTCAGGGCGTAACGGTCATTGCGGCCCTTTGCCTGGGCAACCAGCCCGGTGGTCCCCATTCTCAGAAAACCGAAAGCCCAGAAAATCATGCTGAACATGGTTGCCGCAACGGCAACACCACCCAGATATTCCGGTGCAGAGAGATGACCAAGGACAGCCGCATCCACCAACCCCAGCAGCGGTACCGAAATATTGGAAATAATGGCAGGCCAGGCAAAATGCCACACCCGCTGATAAGTTGCCGAAGCCGATAGCAAGGGGTCAACTCCTTCTGCGCCTTAATCACAAGGGAGTATTTTATAGAGCGTCTTTATGAACAGAAATAAGTAATCATTCACGTTCATCACTTACACCATTTTCTCCCATAGCAGTAAGAATAAGAACTTTTTCATTCTAAAGCTGTCTGACTGATTAGTAATTTGCAACTGTAAGAATCAATTCGTGAACCTGAAAAGTCTTTTTTCACATTGTCTGCCGTGTTGGCCAAAGCGTTTGCAAGATATTCCCTGCCGACAACAGGCAGCAACCGGAAACAGCCGGGAAGGAAGGAGTGTCAGGCAAATGGTTCCATTGCCCAAGTGCAGCCCTACAGGCATACGTCTGGAAGACATGGAAAGAAATAAGTATACCTGTGTCTCTATCTGCACCACCTGGGATCCGGACAAAAGCAGTCACAATGTTCGCATCATCGATGGGGTGCCATCAAAATTATATTGTGAACCTGCTTTGCTTAGTACCGAGCTTGCCATGTCAGATACCGGCTTTTCTAAAGGCTTGCATATTCTGGATGTTAAATGGTCGACCGAGATGCGAGGATCTCATGCGGTGATTGGGGTTGCATTGGCAGAAGCTCCTAAACATGCAAACTTTTATACCAATCTTCTTGGTAGCACAGAGTCCTCCTGGGGCTGGGACATAAATAACAATAAACTGATTCATAACGGCCAAACCATAGGCAATTACCCCAAAGACAAAGTGGATGGGGTATTTGAAGTACCCAAAAAGATAAGCTGCATAATAGATATGATTACAGGAACCATAGGCTTCAAAACCAACGGGGAATATTTGGGAGATGCGTTTTCGGGACTAAAGCATAAAACCGTTTTTCTGGCTGTGTCCGCTGTTAGGGAGGGCGCAAAAATCTCGGTCGCGTATAACAAAGGCTGTAATAACACTCCTCTCTCGCTGCAAGACCTGTCAAAACTGACATTAAGAGACCGGGTGAAATTTGCAGAGCAGATCGACCACCTTCCTACCTCTCCGGGACTGAAAAAACTCATTGCTGACAAATCAATAACTGACCTTGATAGCATTGATGAAAATACTCACCCGCAGAGTGACTAATCTTCACTGGCTGCTTTCATCACCAAAATGATTTAACCCTGACGTCTATACAACATTGATCCCTGACAGTAACCAATGCTCCGTGGTGGTAAGTAGTTAACCAAATGAAATCATATATTTCTGACTAAGTTGTCAGTCACTCCCGGCAACTGCTCCTGCGTTGCTCTATCTCCTGCATCCATGCAGTCGTGCGGCGTTGCAACTCCGGTCACATAGCTACGGCTATGCTCCCTACGTTGCGCCTTGCATAGCAACTGCCCACTTAGCCAGAAATATACGATTCCATTTGGCCAACTACTTAATATAATGATCAGTCCACCACAACCAGACACCGACTTTATTCGATACATAGACTTTCAAGGTTCAAGACCATGCCAACGCCTCAGTCCGGCATCACTCCGGATGCCAATACCAACGCTCAATTTCTGATACTGACGATCAAAGAAAACGACAGCGACAGCCTATCGCAAATCCGCCAGACGCTCTCCGGCATTCCAGAGCTTACTGAAACTCTGGCGAGGCAATACCCCAATGCCAGGCTCAGCTCAACCATCAGTATTGGCAGTGCTGCCTGGGACCGGCTTTATTCCGGCAGCAAACCCGGGGCTCTGCGCCCTTTTATGGCCACCAAGGACGCTGATCGGGAAGCGCCTGCAACTCCCGGCGACTTGCTGCTGCACATTCGCTCAGACCGAAAGGACATCAATTTTCTGCTGATGGGCCAGGTGCTTCGCCTGCTGGGCAATAACGTGCAGGTTCAGGAAGACATCAGCGGTTTCCGGTATCTGGACAGCCGTGATCTGACCGGATTTGTCGATGGCACTGAAAACCCTGAAGGTGAGCACCGTGCAGATGTCGCGCTTGTGGGGGAAGAAGATAGCCCGTTTGCAGGGGGCAGCTATATCCACACCCAGCGCTATGTTCACCATTTAAAAGAGTGGGAACAGTGTCCGCTGAAAGATCAGGAAACCATTATGGGGCGCACCAAGGAGGACAATATTGAGTTCAGTGCTGAACAGAAGGCTCCCATAGCCCATATCAAACGGGTCAACCTGAAAGACGAACACGGCAACAGTATGGAGATTCTCCGCCATAGTATGCCTTATGGTGACGCCAGGGAGTCAGGCCTGTTCTTTATTGCCTATGGCAAGACACCAAAACATTTTAATCTGATGCTGAAAGCGATGATTAAAGCCGATGCCCATGGTCACTATGATCATTTGATGAATTTTTCAACACCAGTCACTGGCTGTGCCTTCTTTGCGCCCTCTCGTGAATTTTTGGCATTGAATAATTGAGCGACAATCAATAACCACTGTCAGCACCTCTTCTGAGGTGCTTGGTTAATGCTGGTAATCAACTGAGCAAATCGCACGACTTATGAAACTAATTCGGTAGTCAATGGTCTACGATAGTGTCCGGATTGCTGCAACGCAGGCAGATGGACACAAAGACCAACCGGTTTATGCCCAAAACATTGCCAGTTTTGACAATAAGCCATAACAACAAAACTCCTACGAAACAGGTGGTTACATGCACGTTGAATCTGCAAAAGTCCCATTACCCTTATCAACTCAATCAACCGAACAACCGGCCCCAGCAGCACAATCAGTCCCTGAGTTTACAGCTGACAGCTTCGACAATCGGCCGGGAGCCGAAATTCTGGCAACCCGATTGAACACATTCAACGAGAATATATCGGCCATCCTGAATGCTAAAAAGTCTGAAACTGAAAAGACAGGTACTGAAAAGCCAGATACTGAAGGGCTAGACGCTAGCGATATTGCACTAATGTGCAAAAATTTCACCAGTGCTTTTAATCTGGATGATATCCTGGTTGAAGAGTCCAGCCAGCTCAAAGCCATTCAAATCCTCCTGACCCTCACCAACTGCCATGACATTAATTCCCTCAAAGCGTTTGCTAACAGCAAACTGGATGAGAATCCTGACAATCAGGATGACTGCCAGAAGTTAAAGGATAGCGCCGACATGGACAACGATAATCCGATTACCCTGCCTCCGGGCTATGGCATGACATCGCAAAATTTCAGTTTTTTTCGGGATCAGTTAATGAATAGTTTTATTGACTCCCAATTCTCGGAAGCAAACTTTGACAAGGAACAAAAGGATCAACTGAAAGATGCATTAAGGATGGCCAAAATGCAGATCGCTGGCAATACCGGAATCGGTAACTTCAAAGAGTCAATAACTTTTGACCAATTCGACCGGGAACAAGTCAGCAAGCTAACAGGAAGCCTGATCTACCCACGGCAGAAGCTGTGTGCAGATAATTTGGCAAAAGAGATCCTGGCGTTACAACAACAGCTGTTCGACTCCGACTCAGGGCTGATCGACATGCTGGGCAATAATGAAGGCATCACTAAATTGCTGCAGGGTAATCAACCGTATCACCTGAAACAATTACTGGCCAGACAGGGTGCAGACAACCGCGCTACCCTGACCAATGATGCAGCCTTGCTGGTTTCATTTGTCGCAAGAAATTCAATATTTGCGGACGAATTTGCCAAACTTGGTATCAATCCGGAGAATCTTACACATTTAGCCAAAGCACACAGCATACTGAACCATGGCCAGGCTGACGAGAAGAAAGAACTCAGCAACGAGATTGCCGCTAAGGGCCTGAAAGACAGTGATGATTTCACCAGAACGTTCTTCAAAAGCGAGACTGCCAATAAGTACAAGGCTGAGCCACCGTTTGCCAGAATTGCCTTATGGCTGGCGGAGTCCAATCAATCCGGTTGAATCAGGCGTTTACGGATCAGATAGACAAACTGACGTTTGGGCCAATCTGATCCACTAACCAAAAAGCTGTCCGGAAAATTGCAGAACCCGGGGATACCTCACTGGGTGGAAGGTATCGTTGCCAGCCCCCTGCCCCGGGACATATCCCTGACTGGATGTCCAGCATCATCACCGGTTCTGGGCAATCCAGTCAGGTACCCAGCTCTTAAAAAAGCTGACAGAACACACCAGTAAAGACCGAAAAAGCATTAGCAGCCACTCTTATATTTCTGTATGATTGCCGCGGGATCGGCGGAGTATTGAGTAAGTAGCTGGCCATATGGAATCATATATTTCTGGCTACTTGGGCAGGTACTATGCGAGGCACAACGGAGGGAGCATAGCCGTAGCTATGTGACCGGAGTTGTAACGAAGCAGAGTGCCTGAACAAGGAGTCAGAAATATATGATTCCATATGGTTAGCTACTTATATGCTCCCGATA
>NZ_PJPV01000052.1 GCF_002864045.1 Endozoicomonas acroporae | reverse complement strand
GGTTGCCAACACCACGGCGGTGAACAGCCATGTCACAACCTCGGGTGACGATGCAGGTGCCGGCATCGGGGATGGGGCTGTTGGAAGTGGAGGAACGGTTGCCAACACCACGGCGGTGAACAGCTTTGTCAATGGCAATAAAAAGAATTTTGGGTCTATCTCCTATGATCAGCTTCTTTGCCAAGCAGACCAAAGTGTGTCAACAGCCGCTAAAGAGCCAACAGCTGCAGCCGCCGCCACAGTGTCAACAGACGCTACAGCATCAACAGCCGCTACGGTGGGAGGAATTACTACAGGTTCCCTTCTGGCGGGCGGATTGGGATTGGGGATTGCCGGCTATTCAACCTATCAATGGATTACCGGTTACTGGGAGGGATTGCTTGGTCAGAAGCTGGCGATGAAACCACTGACTCGTGGTAGAGAACTGGCAAGCGCTGCGATCAACTCGGTATCACAGAGTATTCAGGGAATCAGAGAACGAATGAACAGGCAGAGTGTTTCTAAGCAGGAACTAGCCCATGAAATGAGCCAGGTACAAGACTGACAGAACTGAGAAGTCAGTGCCAGGCCTTGAAACTTGAATGTGGGAGGTTCTTCTGAACTTGTTGGGGGGCAGGCGTAAGAAGATAAAAGCAAGGTGTTAAACGCTGATCTGGCTGGTCATTGTTCAGTGGGTTGCCTGCAACATCCCTATTATGACGCTGAAGTCGGCTGCCCGCTGAATCAGCAAATACAGCAGTCTTGTTCGACAGACCTGATAAGTCAATGGCTTGAACAGGATCATAAAAGATATTGTCGCTGTATTTTTACCTCCTGAATTCGTATCATCATTTAATCTTTTTTCTCAGATCGTCACTATGCTGGATGTACGTCCCCGTGAGCTGGAGCTTCCCATCGACGAAGCCACGGTTGCCATTAAAACACCCCCTCACTCCATCGAAGCGGAGCAGTCCGTGCTCGGCGGGCTGATGCTGGATAACCAGGCCCTGGACCGGGTGGTGGATAAGCTGACGTCGGATGACTTCTACAATCCGGGGCACCGGCGTATCTATGCATCCATCAGTGCACTGAGTAATGAAAGCAAGCCTTTTGATCCTCTGACGGTTGCCGAGATTCTGGAAAACCGGGGTGAGCTGGATGAGGTGGGCGGGCTGGTTTACCTGGCGGAGCTGGCGGGCAGTGTGCCCAGTGTGGCGAATATTCGCGCCTACGCAGAGATTATCTTTGAGCGTTCGGTATTGCGTAAGTTGATCAATACCGGCCAGAAGATTGCGGATAGTGCCTATAATCCGGAAGGGAAAGACAGTCAGGCGATTCTCGATGAAGCCGAACGGCTGGTGTTCAATATTGCCGAAGAGCGCCCGAACACCGGTGGCCCGATGGGGGTGCGGGAGATTCTTGAAAACACCGTCAAGAAAATTGATGAGATGTTTAATGCCGGTAACGCCATTACCGGTACCACCACCGGCTTTAAAGATCTGGATGAAATGACCTCTGGTCTGCAGCCTTCCGATATGGTCATTGTGGCTGCCCGTCCCTCCATGGGTAAGACCACGTTTGCCATGAACCTGGTGGAAAACGCCCTGCTGAACAGTGACAAGGGCGTCATGGTATTCAGCCTGGAGATGCCCAGTGAGCAGTTGATGATGCGTATGCTCTCTTCTCTGGGCAGGATCAACCAGTCTAAGGTAAGAAGTGGTCAGCTGGAAGAAGAAGACTGGCCAAAACTGTTGTCGGCGGTTGAGCGCATCAAAGACAAGAAGCTGTTTATTGACGATACGGCGGGTATCAGCCCCTCGGAAATGCGCTCACGGGTTCGCCGGGTGGTGCGGGAACACGGTGACCTGGGCCTGATCATGATTGACTACCTGCAGTTGATGCAGATTCCCGGTTTTGGTGAGGGGCGAACCAACGAGATTTCGGAAATCTCCCGATCGTTGAAAGCCATTGCCAAGGAGTTCAATGTTCCTGTTATTGCCCTGTCGCAGTTGAACCGTTCTCTTGAGCAGCGACCCAATAAGCGCCCGGTCAACTCCGACCTGCGTGAATCCGGTGCCATCGAGCAGGACGCCGACGTGATCATGTTTATCTACCGGGACGAGGTGTATAACCCGGATACCGAGTACAAGGGAGTTGCTGAAATCATTATCGGTAAGCAGCGTAATGGTCCCATCGGTACTTGCCGACTGGCGTTTATTGGCCAGTTCACCCGCTTTGAGAACCTGGCACCGGATGCTTACCGGTTTGAGGAGGATTGATGTTTTAACCACAAAGGCACAAAGAGCACGAAGGAAGAAAATAGAAGTCTTTTCTTTGTGTCTCTGTGCCTTTGTGGTTCAAATTCAAATCTATCAACCTTTATCAATCCCCCTGTTTACTGGGCTTTTAAGCTTAAGTCAGTGCCATTGGTCTAAGGGCGTGAACTCCGGCCTCATGCATTGTGCCAATCACCCTTCGATGCTTCGACAAGCTCAGCACTCAGGATGAACGGAGATCGAGTTCAAAATGTCGTCATTATTTCGGGACAATGCTTAAACCTGTCCAAAGACGGAAAGTGGTGGCTCGTCCAGGGCTGCCAGTTGTTCCCGCAATTCCAGAATATGCTCTGCCCAGTACCGTTCGGTATTAAACCAGGTAAATGCCATGGGAAAGGCGGGATCATCCCAACGCTTGGCCAGCCAGCCGCTGTAATTGATCAGTCGCAGGGTACGAAAATATTCCACCAGGTTCAGCTCAGAAGGGCTGAAATCCATAAACTCTGTGTAACCTTCCAGAATCTCGGCCATTTGCAGGGTTTGCTCTTGGCGATCTCCGGATAACAGCATCCACAGATCCTGAATCGCCGGAGCCATACAGGTATCGTCAAAGTCAACAAAGTGTGGTGCCTCATTCCGCCAGAGAATATTGCCGCTGTGGCAATCACCGTGGACCCGAATGGCTTGCCACGTATGCTGTTGCGTCATCAGTTCCAGGCGATGGAGCAGGTCCCGGGTCAGGGTCTGGTAGGCTTCCAGAAGTGAAGCGGGAATAAAGTCGTTTGCCAGCAGGTATTCAACATTATCGATGCCGTATCGCTGCAAGCTGATCGCCGGGCGGTGTTGGAAGTCACTGGCTGATCCCAGCTTGTGCATGCGTCCCAGGGTACGGCCAAGGGTCAGCAGGTTATCCAGATTATCCAGTTCCGGTGCATGGCCGCCCTGACGGGGAAACAGGCCAAACAGAAAGCCTTCAAACTCATGCAGTGTGTTGCCTTTTTCGTCAGCCATCGGGGCGACCACCGGTAACTCCATCGCCTTGAGATCCAGGGTGAACTGATGCTCCTCCTGAATCTGATCTTTTGACCAGCGTTCGGGGCGGTAGAATTTTGCAATCAGGGGTTCACCTTCCTCAATGCCGACCTGGTAAACCCGGTTTTCATAGCTGTTCAGGGCCATAATGCGGGCATCGCTCAGAAATCCTGCGCTCTCAACGGCGTCCAGTGCCCGGTCAGGCGTCAGCTGGTCGTATGGATGTTGAGTAGGCGTGTTCATGCGGGCCTCCGAAGGAGTCTGAGTTCTGTGGAGGGGATTCTATAACCAATAGTAAAGACTGGCCACTGACGCCGGGTGGAATTCTGCTTTGAAGTGAATGTGGATGATTACCCTGAATGCAGTACTCGCAGGCTGTTCGGGAGCAGCTCCAATAATCATCAGCTCTCCGGTGTTCTGGCAACACTCCAAATATCCACGCGTTTGACACCACTTTTTTTCAACAGTCGGGTGATTTCATTGACGGTGGCACCGGTGGTTACCACATCGTCCACTAAGGCAACGTGGTGCCACGGCGGTGTGCCGTTTAAAGTGTATGCGTTGCGAATGTTTTTTTGTCGGGCGGTGGCATCCAGGCTTTGCTGCGGTACAGAGTGGATGGTTCTTTTGATCAACCGTTGTTCAATGTCCAGGTCTCTGACACTGAGCAGTTTTTTCAGGGCTTTGGTCAGCAACAGCGTCTGGTCATAACCTCTTTCCCGCAAGCGTTTGCGGTGCAGTGGTACCGGCAATATGATTTCCGGCCACTGATCATCAAGGTAATAGTCCATCAACCAATCAGCCAGTGATGCGGCCATTGGTTTTATCAGTTCCAGCCTGGACTGGTATTTCACCATTTGTAATATCCGGTTGACGGGAAACTGGTACAGAAATGGTGAAAGACAGTGGTCAAATAAGGGCGGTTGCTTCAGGCACTGGCCACAAATGCCCGTGTCGCTGTCTTGAATGGGCAAGCCGCAGCAGGAGCAAAAGCACAGTGGGACCGGGCATGTTGCCAGGCATAATTGGCAAAGTGGTTGGGCAAGCGTGGTATGGCCCCGGCAAAGAATGCATTTGACCTGTACTTGTTGTTTAAAATTAGACCAGTTGTAAACCTTAAAGAATTTCATAGATTGACGATGGCAGTAATTCCGTTATCATCTTTTGCATCTTTATTGTGAAAATGTCGTTCTCGGACAGGCTCCTAGGATTGGTAATTTCATTTTCATGGTTGTTAACTCAAACAATAAATCTCAGGTCTCCGTTAACAAGGGTTTTCTTCCCTTCCGTGATCGGTGTTCCCTCCCCCAGAGGATGTCATGTCCAATACTAGTTCAGCTCCAGCAGAAAATTCCTCCAGCTCTTCTGGCCACAGTGTCGTTCGTCATGACTGGACGCTGTCCGAAGTAGAGGCACTTTTTCAACAGCCGTTCAATGATCTGATCTTTCAGGCCCAGCTGGCTCACAGAGAACACTTTGATCCAAACCAGGTGCAAGTTAGCACATTACTGTCGATCAAGACGGGTGCCTGTCCGGAGGACTGCAAGTATTGCCCCCAGAGTGGTCACTACAATACCGGTCTGGAAAAGGAAAAATTGATGGAGGTGCAGAAGGTGTTGGAGGAGGCCAGAAGCGCCAAGGCTTCCGGTGCTACCCGCTTCTGTATGGGGGCGGCCTGGAAAAATCCTCCCGCCAGGGACATGCCTTACATTATTGAAATGATTAAGGGGGTGAAAGCACTGGGTCTTGAGTCCTGTATGACCCTGGGCATGCTGAGTGAGGAACAGGCCACAGAGCTGGCCGGGGCAGGACTGGATTACTACAACCACAACCTGGATACCTCGCCAGAGTTCTATGGCAACATCATTACCACCCGAACTTATGCTGACCGGCTGAAAACTCTGGCGTTTGTCCGGGAGGCGGGGATGAATGTCTGCAGTGGTGGCATTGTGGGCCTGGGTGAAAACGAGCGCGATCGTGCCGGGATGCTGGTTCAGCTGGCCAATATGCCGAAGCATCCGGAGAGTGTGCCCATCAATATGCTGGTGAAAGTCGCTGGCACACCATTGGCAGACGCCGAGGCGGTGGATGGTATTGATTTTGTCCGGACCATCGCTGTGGCCAAAATTATGATGCCAGCGTCCAACGTTCGTCTGTCGGCCGGGCGTGAGCAGATGAGTGATGAGATTCAGGCGCTGGCCTTTCTGGCGGGGGCCAACTCAATTTTCCTTGGGGATAAACTGCTGACCACCGCGAACCCTGAGGCGAATAAGGACCGGCAGCTGTTTGCCAGGCTCGGCATCAATAAAGGGCATGATTGGGGCGAGCAATCAGCGGTGCAGCCTCCTGAGCAGTGCCCGATCAAAGCGATGTACGACGCTGAAAAAAGCAATGACCATTACTACGATGCCATGGCAAGCCAGTCGGATCGAAACATGGCTGGTCATGGCTGATGAGCTTCAATCTGGAACAGGAGCTTGAGGCCCGCCATGCTGCTGGCCTCTATCGATGTCGTCAAACCCTGGACTCGCCCCAGGGGCCTGAGGTCATTATCAATGGCCAGCACTGTCTTGCCTTCTGCAGCAATGATTACCTCGGACTGGCAAACCATCCCGATGTTATCGCAAGCTTTCGACAGGCAACGGATCACTATGGGCTCGGTGGCGGTGCTTCCCATCTGGTGGTTGGGCACAGCCGGGCACATCATCAGCTGGAAGAAGCGCTTGCGGAATTTACCGGCAGAGAGCATGTGCTGCTGTTTGCCAATGGCTATATGGCTAACCTGGGCGTGATCAGTGCCTTGCTGGGTAAGCAGGATGTGGTGTTTCAGGATCGCCTGAACCATGCCTCATTACTGGATGCCGGACGGTTGTCTGGAGCCCAGTTCCAGCGTTACCTGCATAATGATGTGGATAACCTCACTAACCGACTTCAGAAAACCCGCGCCCGACGCAAGTTGATCGTAACGGATGGCGTGTTCAGCATGGATGGCGATGTTGCGCCGGTAAAGGCGCTGTCGGAACTTGCTGAGCAGCACCAGGCCTGGCTGATGGTGGACGATGCCCACGGTTTTGGTTTCCTGGGAGCCACTGGCGGTGGGGTTGCGGAAGCCTATGGATTGGACCAGAAACATCTGCCCGTGCTGGTGGGGACGTTAGGCAAAGCGTTTGGAACTTATGGTGCATTTGTGGCGGGCAGTGACGCTTTGATTGAGACGCTTATTCAATTTGCCCGGACTTATATCTATACCACGTCCATGCCGCCGGCGGTGGCGTCGGCGACCCTGACCAGCCTGACGCTGCTACGGGAACAACAGTGGCGCAGGGAGCATTTGCAGACACTGATTCACTATTTCAGGTCCGGTTGTGAGCAGCTGGGGTTGCCTCTGATGCCGTCATCAACACCGATACAACCGTTGCTGGTTGGTTGTGCAAGACGGGCGATGGCAATAAGCCGCCGGTTGTCTGAGCAGGGGATACTGGTCACGGCAATACGTCCTCCGACGGTGCCTGAAGGATCTTCCCGATTACGTATTACCTTCAGTGCATCCCATACGTTGCATCATGTTGATCGCCTGTTCGATGCCCTTAAAATGGCTGCACAGTCGACAAGTGTTGCAGACGTTTCTGATCAACCTGCCACCGCATCTTTATCGATGACAGGAGTGTTGTCCTGATGAGTAACTACCCGATCGTTTTAATCAGTGGCTGGGCCATGCCAGCCGGTGCCATGGCATCACTGGCGGACGCCCTGGATGCAGACCATCGCCGGGTTTCCATTGTCGAGTTGCCTGGCCTGGTGCGTGAGTCACAAGCGTACAAAACCAGCCATGACTGGAACTCATTGCTGACTTATCTGGATCATCAGCTGTTTGAGAAGCCTGCCGTGCTGGTGGGATGGTCGCTAGGCGGAATGCTGGCAACGCTGTATGCCAGCCGGTATCCGGATAATGTGGCCGCTGTCGTTAACCTGGGGGCGAATGCCTGTTTTGTGCAGAATGACAGCTGGCAGCAGGCAATGGATCCGACGCTGTTTGCCAGTTTCTATCAAGGTATGTCCCAGTCCCGTGACAAGACGCTGCAGCAGTTTGTTCTGCTGTGCAGTTCTGGCAGTCCACGGCGTAAAGAGCTGTCGACATCCTTGCAGGCACTACTGTCTGATGCTGACCTCGATCATCAGGCCGAAGACAGCACTTTGCTAAGCCTGCTGGGGATACTGGGCAAGAGTGATCTTCGTTCCGTATTTGGTGATATTCGCTGCCCGGTGACCCATCTGTTTGGTAAAGACGATGCCCTTGTTCCGGTGGGGGCAGCTGATGCCATTGAGCAGGCGTTTGCCAAGCATCGGGTTCAGGTGCTTGATGGAGGGCATTGTTTCTTTATGGATGACCCCGAGCCGGTTATCAGTGAGGTGCGGCGACTGTCCAGCGGGGATGTCGGAACATGAGTTCGATCCATGTCCATAATGAGGTTGCCGGTAGCCTGGCAGGTCTTCGGCCTGCCTCCTCTGCCATTAACGTGACAACAGACCGGGCAAACGCTCGGGTAAAGCAGCGTATTGCTGAAAATTTCAGTCGGGCTGCTGACAGTTATGATCAGGCGGCCATATTACAGAAGCGGGTCGCTGCCCGGACGATGCTGGGATTGCCGGCCCGGCTCAGCTCAGAGCAGCCAGGCTCAAAAGCATTTCACTCCCACCGTATTCTTGACCTGGGTACCGGAACCGGTTTGCACACACTGACGCTGGCTGAACGATATGATAATGCCGTGGTCATCGGTATGGATCTGGCCATGGGGATGCTGCAATTTGCCCGGCACAATACCAGCCATCCCCGGGTTGGCTGGTGCTCTGGTGATATTGAGTCCATGCCCTTGCAGTCCGGTGCTGTGGATCTGATCTATTCCAGCCTGGCTATTCAATGGTGCAATTTTGAGCAGGTGCTTGGCGAGGTGAGCAGAGTACTGAAGCCTGGTGGGACTTTTGTCTTTTCTACCCTGGCTGAAGGCAGCTTGGCAGAGCTGGATAATGCATGGTGTCTGGCGGGTGAAAAGCATCGAGTTAACCGCTTTGACAGCTTTGACACTCAACAACAGTATCTAAAAGCAAGTGATCTGGTTCGCCAGGCGTTCTCTCTGAAGCCTGAAACACTGTTCTATCCCGATGTGATCTCCCTGTTGCGCAGTTTAAAGGCTCTGGGGGTAAACACCGTATTGGCGGATAAAGGTGGCCTGGTGACCCGACGAAAACTTGAAGCCTTGCAACAGGCTTATGAACAAATACGACAGCCTGAAGGGTTGCCTTTGACCTATCAGGTCCTCTACGGCGTCTTGCAGAAGCCAGTGTGTGAAGAGTAGAAAATGGGAAAAACTTATTTTGTCACCGGTACGGATACGGATGCCGGGAAAACCGTCGTCACCTGTGGACTGCTTGAGGCCGCACGCTTAACAGGGTTAACGACGCTGGCCTTAAAACCGGTGTCTGCGGGATGTCAGCACAGTGAAAATGGCTTGAGAAATGATGACGCATTGGCTCTGATGGAGGCCATGACACTTACTCTACCTTACGAACAGGTAAACCCCCTGGCTCTGGCACCTGCCATTGCCCCCCATATTGCGGCGCAGGAAGCCGGTGTACGTATGACCCTGGATCGACTTGTGGGCTACAGCCGCGGTGCCTTGATGCAAAAAAATGATCTGGCTCTTATCGAGGGCGCTGGTGGCTGGCGGGTCCCCCTGAACTCACGGGAGATGATCAGCGGACTGGCAAAAGCGCTGAATACTCCTGCTATTCTGGTGGTTGGCATGCAACTGGGCTGTCTCAGCCATGCCTTGCTTACCGTTGAAGCCATTCTCCGTGATGGTGTCAGGTTGGCAGGCTGGGTGGCGAATCAGGTGGATCCTGATATGAGCCGTTATGATGAAAATCTGGAGACCCTGAAAAGCCTGATTCCAGCACCCTGTCTTGGTGTGGTGCCCTTTCTTGAGGAGGCCAGTGCCAGTCAGGTCGCCGGGTATCTGGATATTTCACCATTGGCTTGATTTACTTGAATTCACTCGTAATAACTTTTGCTGGCATGTATTGACATTTATTCTGTCTAAACGTAAGTTTCAAACAGTTGTTTGAATCGTGCTATACTCATCTTTATCCATAAGTAAAAGAATATCGAGGATGCATCATGCCAGAATATAAAGCCCCCCTGCGAGATATCCGCTTCGTCCGTAATGAAGTTCTGGGTTATGAGGAACATTACACAAACCTCCCTCAAGGGCAGGATGCCACTCCGGATATGGTGGACGCTATCTTGGAGGAAGGTGCCAAATTCTGTGAACAGGTACTTTCACCGCTGAATCGTGTGGGTGATGAGGAAGGTTGTACCTGGACACCAGAAGGCGTTAAAACCCCCACCGGATTTAAACAAGCCTATCAGCAGTTTGTTGAAGGTGGCTGGCCTTCACTGTCCAGTGATGCTGAGCATGGTGGCCAGGGTCTCCCTGCTTCGCTGGGCCTGGTGCTCAGTGAAATGATGGGGGAATCCAACTGGTCCTGGGGAATGTATCCCGGGCTGAGCCATGGCGCAATGAATACTCTGGAAGCCCATGGTACCCAGGAGCAGAAAGAAACGTACCTTTCCCGCCTGATTTCCGGTGAGTGGACCGGTACAATGTGTCTGACTGAACCTCACTGCGGTACTGATCTGGGTATGCTGAAAACCAAAGCCGTACCCCAGGAAGACGGCACTTATCGTATTACCGGCACCAAAATCTTTATCTCTGCCGGTGAGCACGATATGGCAGAGAATATCGTGCATATCGTTATTGCCCGTCTGCCAGGGGCACCTGAAGGCACTAAAGGTATCTCCCTGTTTATTGTTCCCCGTCATCGCCCGGATGCTCCGGGTGAAAGCAATGGTGTCAGCTGTGGTTCCATTGAGCACAAGATGGGTATTCATGGTAACGCCACCTGTGTGATGAACTTTGACGATGCCACGGGTTATTTGATCGGTGAAGTGAATAAAGGTTTGCACCACATGTTCACCTTTATGAACTCTGCCCGTCTGGGTACCGGTATTCAGGGTCTTGCCCATGCAGAAATCGCTTATCAGGGTGCTGTTCGATATGCCCGTGACCGCCTGCAGATGCGTTCTCTTTCCGGTCCGAAGAACCCTGATGGCCCTGCCGACCCGATCATTGTCCACCCGGATGTTCGCCGTATGCTGTTGACCATCAAGGCACTGACGGAAGGTAACCGGGCACTGGTTTACTACGTGGCACAAATGGCCGACCTGGTGAAGAGCCCTGATGAAGAAGTCCGGAAACAGGCTGACCTGGAAATGAGCTTCCTGACGCCTATTGTTAAGGCGTTCATGACCGAGACAGGGTTTGAAGCCGCTAACCACGGTCTGCAATGTTACGGTGGTCATGGCTTTATCAGTGAGTGGGGGATGGAGCAGAATGTTCGTGACTGCCGTATCTCCATGCTCTATGAGGGAACCACGGGTATTCAGGCGCTGGACCTGCTGGGTCGTAAAGTCCTGATGACTCAGGGTGCCACTATGAAGCCCTTCACCAAGCTGGTTCATAAGTTCTGTCAGGCTCAGGCAGACAATGAAGAACTCCAGGAGTTTATCAAGCCGCTGGCTGCCATGAATAAGGAGTGGGGCGATCTGACCATGCAGATTGGTATGAAGGCTATGCAGAACCGGGAAGAAGTTGGTGCCGCCTCGGTTGACTACCTGATGTACTCCGGTTATGCCTGCCTGGCGTACTTCTGGGCCCGGATGGCTCTGACGGCAAAAGAAGCCTTGGCGAATGGTACTACTGAAGAAGGGTTCTACAAGGCTAAAATCCAGACTGCACAGTTCTACTTCCAGCGTCTGTTACCAAGAGCCCAGATGCACAAGGCGTGCATTGAGTCTGGTGCCGACAACCTGATGGCCATGGAAGCGGATGATTTTGGCGACGTTTAATTCGCTGGTCTGACGAGCTGAAAGTGAATCAGCCTTAAGCAAAACAATAAACAGAGAGGCTACCGGTTGGTAGCCTTTTTTTTTGCAGATTATTATCGCATTTCATCAAGAATCATAAAGCTCAGAAAAGTAGTGGGTAAGGCAATAATCATAATCACCGGGAGTGCCGGATTAAATAGCATGAAAGTACCTGCTACCAACCAGATCGTTCTGACCCAGCTGCGCTTGATGCGCTCTTTTCTGGAGATGATTCGACCACGAGGTCTGAGCAATTTGCTGGCTAACTGGTTAAGCAGGGTGGAAAAAAAAATCTGCAGGATGGCAGTGATCAAGACGAGAAGATATCGCATAAGATGCCTGAGTATCTGGTCAACAATATCGGAACTGCAGGACAGCTTATCTTCCGGAACCGAGCAATCGAATCAACATTGTTTGATCCGATCAAATGATCAAACAAAAAGAAGACGGTTAAATTACGTTAGCTTACTTTATCGGCAATTGGCACTTATTTATGATGGATGTTCATGAAGATCTCAGTGAAAAAGGATGTTTCTTGCTTGTTTCACTCTTTTGGTGCGTTTGAACTCAGTCTTTAGCCGCATTGACTGTTTTGCCAGCTATAAAAATATGGTCTATAAAATTTGATTTGCTTTTAAGTAGTTGGCCAAATGGAATCGTATATTTCTGGCTAAGTGGGCAGTTGCTATGCAAGGCGCAACGTAGGGAGCATAGCCGTAGCTATGTGACCGGAGTTGCAACGCCGCAGAGTGACTGACAACTTAGTCAGAAATATATGATTTCATTTGGTTAACTACTTATAAGACCTTGGAGCAGAATTCAGCAATCACGCTGTGTTGATGTCGCATCATGAAGAAGAATACCCAAACGATAAAAAGCCTGTTAATTCTTCTTGCCTTCTTTTTTTTGTTATCGGGATTATCGCCGCCTGTTGTTCCTGATGATTTCAACCCTGCTCAAGGGCCTTCACTGGCTGCTGTGCATCATGATCTGACCCGTCAGGCAGAAGTATTTAGCCAACATCCACCATCATTTGTGCAGCAATCACCATTGCCTTCTGACGACTGGCGCTGGTTTTTAAAAGATAAAGACCAGAGTTGGGACATCACGCTATTCGATAAAAAACCGGCAGAGAATCAGGCCAGACTTTGGTACCAAACCAAAGTGACGTTTGGCTTGGCACTGGGGGTTTTGGGAGTGATCGCTCTGCTACCAGAAAGTGTTTCCAATTGGGATAAATCGGAAATCAGACCCATCAAAAAGTGGTGGAGCAATGTCAGGTCAGGGCCTGTATGGGACACCGATAAATGGTACATCAATTATATCGGGCATCCTTATTTTGGTGGTGTGTACTACGTTATGGCCCGGTCATCGGGCTATAACCAGTGGAACTCGTTTGTTTATTCATTTTTGATGTCCACTTTCCTGTATGAATACGGCATTGAGGCGATGTGTGAGCCGCCATCCATTCAAGATATCATTGTGACTCCTCTCGGCGGGTGGCTCTACGGGGAATGGGCTTATCAGAAAAAACAGAAAATTCTGGATAATGACAGTGAGGTGATGGGCTCCAGGGTGTTAGGTTCTACCGCACTGTTTCTGCTGGACCCGGTTGGCAAAATCAGTGAGTGGGTCGGTGGTGATAGTGGTGAGGGGACAATACAAAATTTGTCCATTCGATTGAGCGTTATGCCCCCGGCTGCCAGTTTCTCCCCTTACCGGAAAACGTCACTCGACGTTGATCATCGCTACATCGGCGTGGAGGTTTTCTTTAATTTCTAAATACGACAAGGGAACACAAAGAAGCACAGTCTTTTGCTGAAAAACAGGGACTCTTCAGGTAACATGGCGTCACGGAACTCAACAGCCTGTGTGACTGAAAGCTGCCCTGGTGTGGTGATAAATGGGACTCCCGCTTCTTCGTCAAGTAACCCCGCTATGCTCTTCAGAAGCAGACATTTTTATTACCAACACCATTATGGACGCTCAAACCTGACAGGTTGCCGGTAAAACAGCTATGAGCCACTTTGTGTCTTTCTGCGTATAACTCAATGGCATAATGGCTGTATTCCAATAGTAAGAAAAAAATTCCAGGAGTGGAGAGTAATGGCCGAGTACAAAGCCCCCCTTCGCGACATGCGCTTCGTAATGTACGACGTATTCAATGTAGCTGAGCAGTGGGCTCAGTGGCCTGCTGTCAGTGAAACGGTGGATCAGGAAACTGCAGATGCGATTCTGGAAGAAGCCGCCAAACTGGCTTCCCGTACCATTGCCCCTTTGAATCGCCCGGGAGACGAAGAAGGGTGTCAATGGGATAGCGGTCAGGTGACCACACCGGAAGGTTATAAAGAAGCCTATAAACTGTTCGCTGAAGGCGGTTGGAGCGGACTGGGTGGTAATCCGGTTTACGGTGGTATGGGGATGCCCAAGGTACTGGCTGCCCAATTTGATGAAATGGTCTGCAGTGCCAGCCTGGCATTCACTCTCTACCCCAGCCTGGGGGCCGGGGCCTGTCTGGCCATTGATGCCCACGCCTCCGATGCGTTAAAAGAAGCGTACCTGCCGCAAATGTATTCCGGTGAGTGGGCGGGCACCATGTGTCTGACGGAACCCCATGCGGGCACCGATCTTGGTATCATCCGCACCAAAGCGGAAGACAATGGCGACGGCAGCTACGCCATCACCGGTACCAAAATCTTTATTACCGGCGGGGAGCACGATCTTACTGAGAATATTATCCACCTGGTGCTGGCCAAGCTTCCCGATGCACCTCCCGGGCCTAAAGGCATCTCATTGTTTCTGGTACCTAAGGTATTGGTGAATGAGGATGGATCTCTGGGTGAAAGAAACGCCCTTGCCTGTGGTTCCATTGAGCACAAGATGGGCATTAACGGCTCGGCCACCTGTGTCATGAATTTTGATGGAGCCAAAGGCTATCTGGTGGGAGAACTGAATAAAGGCCTGAATGCCATGTTCACCATGATGAACTATGAGCGCCTGTTTGTGGGGATTCAGGGGCTTGGCAGCAGTGAGATGTCCTACCAGAACGCACTCGAATATGCTCAGGATCGCATCCAGGGACGTTCCGCCAGTGGCGCTGTGCAAAAAGATAAAGCGGCGGACCCATTAATGGTCCATGGGGATATCCGGCGAATGCTGTTGAATATGAAAGCCATGAATGAAGGCGGACGGGCTTTCTCCACCTATGTGGCCAAACAACTGGATATTGCCAAGTTCAGTCAGGATGACCATGAAAAAGAGAAGGCTTCCGCCCTGGTGGCGTTGTTAACTCCCGTTGTGAAAGCCTTTTTAACCGATGCGGGGCTGGAAAGCTGTGTTGCCGGTCAGCAGGTGTTTGGTGGTCATGGTTTTATTCGTGAGTGGGGCCAGGAACAACTGGTCAGGGATGTACGCATCACCCAGATTTACGAAGGAACCAACGGTATTCAGGCGCTGGATCTGCTCGGACGTAAAATTGCCCTGAGCGGTGGAGCCTACCTGGAAACATTCCTGAGTGAAGTTCGGGGCTCAGTGGACGCGAATGATGAATTTGCTGAAGAGCTGCTGGCTGCGGTTGATAAGCTTGAGGAGCTGACGCGCAAACTTCTGGCGCAGTCGAAAAATGACCCCAATGTCATTAATTCTGCCTGTGTTGATTACCTGAATGCTTTTGCCTACGTTGCCTATGGCTGGATGTGGTCATTAATGGCGAAAACAGCAGCGAGCCAGCTTGCTGAAGGCAGTGAAGACCAATCCTGGCTGGAAGCCAAGCAGCTGACTGCCCGGTATTATTTCAAGCGTTTACTGCCTCGCTTTGAAAGTTCAGCGGCCGCCGCTCTTTCGGGAACTGAGGAACTATTTGCCTTATCTCCTGGTCAATTCTAATAGCAAGCAAAATCATTCCAGTTGAAACCAGAAAACCTCGCTTTGCGGGGTTTTCTGGTTTTTGGGCCTTTATTTTTCAGGATTACGGCCAATAAAAATAGAGAAATCCAGATGTTCTGTTGCATGGGTTAATAATGGTTCGCGTAATCTTTATTGAAATAAATTTTGGGGATACACATGACTCTCAGCTCAGCCTACAGGTCTTTATACCCGATATGTGTCTATCTATTGATCATGACCCCCGGCAATAATGCCTATGGAATGGATGCTGTTAAACCTCCGGTTTATGCCAGTAACTTTCTGTTAAAACAAAAAGATACAGGCCAATGTCTGGTGGTAATGGACGAGCAGGAAGGCTGCAGCTCTGAAGCAAGCCGGCTGACCGATGACTGTGTGAATAGCAACAGGATAACGTTCGGGGTCTGTGATAAAAAACAACCGGAGCAGAGGTGGAAGTTTGACTTCCAAAAGAAACAAATTCACTCATTGGAACGAAGTGCTGATCTATGTTTGACCCGGCTGTCGAAACATCTGGCCATGGATGTTTGCCAACCCGCAAGTTTGCAACAGCTGTGGTTTTTTAATCAACAGGATCATCTTTACAGCCGGGCTGATTATTTTGACCCTCTTGCGTTTGTAGCACTCTTGCAAAGTCATACGGATACTTCACCGGTCTCGTTCCACTTTAATGACTCTGAAACGGGAGATGATCAATGCTATCTGAGCCCTTTTACCGGCAGGGTTGAGTGTGCAGGATTTGAAGTTGGTGAAGAGGCAGTGAAACAGCAGGAAGTTCAGTCCTGGCACTGGTCAGGCCACTGGCCATGGCAGGCAAAGCCAACAAAGCTGACAGAAGAGTTGCGGCTTGGTGATTTCAGCAACAATCACTGTCTTGCGGTCACGCAATGTCATATGGACAGTGTTGGACAGTACGACTGTTTTGGTGGGGCAAAGGTTCAGGTAACTGCCTGTCAATCCATCAGTCATCAGGTCTGGCGCTATGACCTGGTGTCTAAAAAACTGTTTAATAAACAGGCCGGGGAGCAGTTCTGCTTAAGCTGGTCAGGGGGCAAACTGACATTGCAACACTGTCTGCCCGGTGCTGGTTCTCAGCAATGGTATTTTGCCCAGGGAAGAGGAAGCAAGTATCCGGAACGAGGCCAACTGCGCTGGTTTACCAATTTAGATGAACATTATGATTACGTTAAGGCACTTGATTTTGATCCCATCGTTAAATTTGAAATATTAAAGAAAGACATTCAGGGAAATGACTGCGGCTACGATCCCATTAATGGCCTTTGGAAAGGCTTATGTGCTAATTAGGCTATTTGATCAACAGAGTCATTCGGGCTGATTGAACTTATTCCCGTCTATTTTATCTAAAGGTATTCTCGGACTAAGCCTCCTGGTACATAAATACCTCCTGGTACATAAATAGTGAGGATAATCCTGTGGATTTGCATGGCAGTGCTGCTGCGTGTAGAGGCGATCAAAGAACAGTATCGTCTGAGCGTGCTGAAACATCCGGGGTAAGAGCGGGGCGTGATGTCAGGGCCCATGCTGATTCTCCCGGTTTACCAGCCAGTTATGCTCCACCCGGCACTGAACCAATACAGCGAAGCGTATCAGAGTATAACCTCGCCATTGTCAGAGAGGGTATCAGAGGCTGTGTGGAAACGGGGAAGAAAGCCTCTCCCGAGTTTTTCATCTACCTGGAAAAGATCAAACCACTATTAGATGGCCCCCCAACTGAAGAGTCTCTCAAGGAAATAGGCGAATTATATAAACTTATCAATGAATGCGATTTCTTCACTGCAGAATTGAAAACCATGGATGATTTGAAAAAAAGGATAGCCTCCAGCTTTTCATCTTATGTTGATCAACAAAAAACAGAGCTGGTGAAACAACTGAAAACCTGTTTTACCGACAGCGGCGGAGCTGATCGCTTTTATGAACAGCTTACTGGCAAAATCAAACAGCTTTTTTCTCAATTCACACCGCCAATGCAGGAGTTGTTGCATAATGTTGGTGCAACCATCGTGTCCAGTGAGTTGGATCAAGGTTTTAAAAAAAACCTGACTGACCAGCTCCGCAAAAATGGCAGCTCCGAACACCAGATGAGAAATCAGAGTGCTGCCGTGCGGTCAGAGCTGGAAGAGTTTGCCCGCATTGCCAGGATGATTGTTGAACGTCAGGGAAAACACAAGCCTGCTGTCACGCAGAATTATCTGGAAAGACTCTCAGTAATGATTGACCGATCGGTAATAATGTCGGTGGCAGACTGCAGGTTGCACCTGGAAGCCCTGGAAATGATCGATTCAGCAATGATGGACACAATGGCAATAAGCCCGGGGTCGGATGCTGAAAATTATTGGCATCACATGCTTTTTGAGGCCGTCCTTGATCTTCGCTTTTCTTCCGAATTTATGGCTGCCTATCATCACCTGATTTCGCCATTACCACCACAGAAATGGGGTTTGGAAGAGCTGGAGGGGTTTGTCACTTTATTAAGGTATTCCGGTCAGTCCCTCGGCTACTGTTCGCAAGAGTTTGTCTCATTACTAGCCAAAATGGATGGCTCTGACATTGGGCAACCTGCCAACACGTCAGTGGCAGCTGCCAGCGGTTATAATGACGAAGACGATTGCCGGGCCGTAGAGTCTGACGAAGCGTCGGCTGAAACTGAAAAAGGGTTAACCAAAGAGGACCGCAACAAGGAACTGGGAAAATTTTTGCACGTTGTTGCTCTGGAAGCTTCAGGAGAGTTCTATCACTCAAACTACGATAAAAGCTATTCTGACTGGCATATAATTGCTGAAATGCTGCTCGGGCAGCGAGCGTTCACAAGCCCTCATGCCAGAAAGGCAATCAGGTTTATGGTTGATTTATCAAAAGGGGGAGCCAAGACTGCCAATTTGCATTTTTTCGATACTACTGGCAACAGAGCAAACGCACGCAGAACGTTAGAGCAGGTGATGAACCAACTCAGGCAAAAGCAACCGGACAAAATTGATATCCGGCAACATGGTTATTTCAGCAAGGTGTCCATCCAACTCTGGAAGGGTGGCCAAATATGCCATACCTGCCACGTGGCTGCGGTCACTGAATCCGGAGTGCCCTATGACAGTATGGCGTTGGGGATACAAATTTTGTGTGGCAGGGAGCTGATGAAAGAATTGTATACCTATCGGGATAGAGCCCTGGACTTTCGATATTACCAACCCATGAAGCTTGTTGCTCCTTAACCCGGATATGCCACAAACTGCCCCGAATCTCGCGAAGGAGTTTGTTGGTCAGCAGAGATTGAACAATGGATGCTACAGAATTTATTTACAGGCTCAATGATTACTTCTGAAGATTCCGTATCAGCAAGCTAACACCCTCAGTTAACTCTCCAATGACATGGGGAGCATAAGCAATTTCCAACCATCGTTCTTTTTGTTGATGGGAAGAAGGATAAAATACCCAGCAAAGTTGCTCCTGCCATGAGCAGTCGGATTCAAGATCATAATGAATGCCGTATACCGGTAAGCTTCTGTTACCAATCTGTACTCCGTATCTGCCCTGCTCACTGCGGGTAGCAACAATGGTTCCTTCCTGATTGGCTTGAATTTGATAGACCAGCGTGGGTTTCTCATGGCTTTTGTCCTGGCTATAGACGGCGTGAGCCTTTAGCAGGCTGTTGATATAGTTCTCCAGTGCCTGTTTACGCCCCTTGCCGGGTGTGTTTGCCGTTATCTGTCTGGCAAATGAATCCGACTCATCTGTGACGATCATTTTCTGGCCATGCTTATCGGAGTAAATAGTTGTTGACGTCTGCTTATTATTGCTTGCGTTGATCAGCGCTGGAAAGATCAACAGCGGCAAAAGAAAGGCGTATTTCTTCATATCAAAGGCCCTGAATTTATGATTTGTTATTTTTTTCCTGAAAGCCATTTCCTGACATTGCTGCCGGGCTCACTCGGGAGTGACCCGCATCACTTCTTCTATGGTGGTCATTCCAGCGGCAACTTTCTGTGCACCTGATTGTCTTAGGCTATACATGCCTTCCTTGATACATTGTTGGCTGAGCAGTGTAATGTCAGGATTTTCATTAACCAGATCCTTAACCTGAGGGCTCATGGTTAAAATCTCATAGAGGCCGGCACGCCCACGGTAACCCGTTTCACGGCAATCGAGGCAACCAACAGGCTGATAGACTTCTGAGGGTGCCGATGCTGGCCAGGGGTTTGTCAGGGCTTTCCAGCCACTGGTGTCCAGCGGTGCTTTCGCTTTGCAATTCGGGCAAAGGGTTCTGACCAGACGTTGTGCCATAACACCGAGCACGGTGTTTTTAATAAGATAAGGGGGGACACCAAGCTCAAGCAAACGCGTCAGGGCAGAGGGCGCATCATTGGTGTGCAGGGTAGAAATGACTAAATGACCGGTCAGAGCGGCCTGAATTGCCATCTCGGCGGTTTCAAGATCACGGATCTCACCCACCATAATGATGTCAGGATCTTGCCTTAACAGTGCCCGAAGCCCTGAGGCAAAGGTCAGGTCGATGTTGTGCTGCACCTGCATCTGGTTGAAGGCAGGCTCCACCATTTCAATAGGGTCTTCGATAGTACAGATATTCACCTGATCCGTGGCCAGCTGCTTCAGTGTTGAGTAAAGCGTGGTGGTTTTACCAGAGCCCGTGGGGCCAGTCACCAGAATGATACCGTTGGGCTGGCCTGACATGGCTTTCCAGCGCCGTTCATCTTCTCTGGAAAACCCCATATCGCTGAATGATTTGACCAGCACTTCCGGGTCAAAAATCCGCATCACCAGCTTCTCACCAAATGCGGTAGGTAATGTGGATAAGCGCAGTTCGACCTCATAGCCATCGGCGTTTCGGGTTTTCAATCGTCCATCCTGCGGCTTGCGCTTTTCGGCAACATTCATGCGGCCAAGAATTTTCAGGCGGCTGGTCATTGCTGCGGCGACTTTGACTGGCATCTGATAAATCGAGTGGAGTACACCATCAATTCGAAACCGGAGATTGCATTGTTCCCGGCGGGGCTCAATGTGGATATCGCTGGCTCTTTGTTCAAAAGCGTATTGGAGCAGCCAGTCAACAATATTGACGATATGCTGGTCGTTGGCATCCGGAGCCTTCATGCTGCCCAGCTCCAGCATCTGTTCAAAGCTATTGAGCGAGGCAGACGTGACACCAGTCTCCGAGCTGGCTCCCATCACTGACCGGGCCAGTCGATAGAACTCGACGGTATAACGTCGGATATCGGTTGGATTAGCCACAACCCGCCGGATTTCCCGGCGATTCACATGGCGCAGATTGTCTTCCCAGATCCGATGCCATGGCTGGGCAGAGGCCACCACTATCTCAGTGCTGGTCACCGCAACGGCAAGGATCTGGTGTCGCATGGCAAAGGCGTGGGACATGATGGGGGTAATGGCCGTAGCATCAATCTTGAGAGGATCGATGTGGCAGTAATCCTGACCGGCCAGTTCGGCGAGCCACTGACACAGGCGCTCAATATCCAGCGTGTTACCCGGATGACAAAGATCATCCAGCTCCAGCTCAGCCAGGTATTCCAGGGGGTGCAGACGGACTTGTTCTGGTGTGCGCGGGCGGCTGAGAATATCATCAGCGGTTGCCTGCTCTATATGCTTGCTTCTGACCAGATCAGACACAACCATTGCCAGATCCAGCATTTGCTCCCTGTGTTGCAGGCCATCTGCTTTGTTATTGTTCACATGAAATACCGTTTGCAGCTGGAATTGCCTTATATTCTCTCTTTTTTTTCGGCGTGGGGACAAATGGATTTATTGTTTCAGTAAATAGAGGTTTGAGCTGCTCTATCGATACATCACTGAGCTCAGCGGGCCAGACAGGCGTCAAAACCTGCCCGTCCAGTTTATTGGTGTTCAGTGGCCACTCCCATTCTCCCCGACGGGTCAGGCCATTGATGCTTTCTCCCCGGGTTTTCAGAGTCTGGATATATTGCCCGTTAACCTCACGAATCCGCAGAGCCACCCTGGCCTGGTTGAGTCTCAGGTCGCGGGTATCAAAGTAGGTATTCCCAAGGTGAAGGGTTTCTGATGGATGTACTGCATGTTCCTGCCAGAATGGGTGACTTTTCAGTGGCTCAATCTGATCGGCAGGCACAGACAGCTTTAATTCAGTTTCCTGGCTCATGTTCTTATCCACAATGCGATTGTCAAATTCTATCGGACGGAGAAATTATATAAAAATCATAGGTTCATGGGTAAAGGCACTCTGTGCTCTGTGCGCCAGCTGTTGAGCATCTGTGCAGGAATTGAAACGGCCTTCTATAATCAGGCGTTCAACCGGATGGATTTGAAAAATGCCTACCAGCAACATACTGGCGAGTGTTTTTGGCCGCTCACCAATAGGACCTATTCAAAAGCACATTACCACTGTTCACAAATGTGCGTTACAGCTGGAGCCATTCTTTCAGGCAGTGTTTGCCGAAGAGTGGGAGACAGCGTGTGAGGTTCAGCAGACAATCACCAAATTTGAGCACGAAGCGGATGTCATCAAGCGAAGTATCCGCCGGTCACTTCCCAAAAGCCTTTTTCTCCCCGTTCCCCGTACCGATCTGCTGGAAATCGTGACTGTTCAGGATAAAGTGGCTAACCGTGCCAAGGACATCGCAGGCCTTGTGTTAGGAAGAAAGATGGTTATTCCCGAATCCATGCACGAAGCATTCATTACCTATGTGCGCCTTTCAATTGCCACAACTGCACAGGCATTGAAAGCCATTCATGAGCTGGACGAGCTTCTGGAAACCGGTTTTCAGGGGCGGGAAGTTGATCTGGTGGAAAAAATGGTTGAAGAGCTGGACAACATTGAGAGCGAAACTGACAGGGACCAGGTAAAAATACGCCGTATGCTGTTTGATCTTGAGCAAACGCTGCCACCGGTTGATGTCATGTTTCTGTATCAGATTATCGAATGGGTGGGCGATCTTGCGGATCGGGCTTCCCGTGTTGGTAGTTACCTCCAGTTGTTGCTGGCCCGTTAACTGAACCGGATACAGACTGATGAGTATTATCGCTGAATATGGCACAGTTTTCCTGATCCTGGCCTGCCTGTTTGGGTTCTTTATGGCCTGGGGGGTTGGGGCCAACGATGTTGCCAATGCCATGGGCACGTCGGTTGGCTCCGGAGCCCTGACGGTAAAACAGGCCATTTTTATCGCCATCCTGCTGGAGTTTACCGGTGCCTATCTGGCGGGCGGGTCGGTTACTGAAACCATACGCAAGGGGATTATTGACCCATCCATACCCCTGCTGGCCGAGAACCCCAATCTGCTGGTATATGGCATGCTGGCTTCGCTGCTGGCTGCGGGCACCTGGTTACTGGTCGCTACGCATTACGGCTGGCCGGTGTCCACTACCCATTCTATTGTCGGGGCCATTGTCGGTTTTGCGGCTGTTGGTATCTCTGCCGACACCGTCAGCTGGGGAAAAGTGGCCGCCATTGTGGGCAGCTGGGTTGTTTCCCCCCTGATGTCAGGGTTGTTCGCCTTCCTGATTTTTGTCAGCGTGCAGAAGCTGATTCTGGATACTGAAAACCCCTTCAGAAACGCCAAGCGCTATATGCCCCTTTATATGTTTCTGGTTGGCTTCATGATGTCGATGGTGACGCTGATCAAGGGCCTCAAGCATATTGGCTTGCCGCTGGATTACACCGAGAGCACCGTGCTCTCACTGATTATCGGCTTGGTCATAATGTTTATTGGCCAGATGGCGCTGGCAAAAATAAAGGAAGATATTCAGGCGGATATGTCGTTTCATTTCTCCAGTGTGGAGAAAGTCTTTGGGGTTATGATGATTTTTACCGCCTGTTCCATGGCCTTTGCCCATGGTTCCAACGATGTGGCCAATGCGGTGGGGCCATTGGCAGCGGTTGTCAGTGTGGTGATCAGTGGGGGTGAAATTGTCGGCAAGTCTTCTGTTCCGCCCTGGGTTCTGCTGGTGGGTGCTGTAGGTATTGTGGCAGGGCTAGCGACCTGGGGCTATAAGGTCATGGCTACCATAGGTTCTCATATCACCGAGTTGACACCCAGCCGTGGTTTTGCCGCAGAGCTTGCGGCGGCCTCTACGGTGGTGATGGCCTCCGGCACTGGCTTGCCGATCTCCACAACCCATACGCTGGTTGGTGCAGTTCTTGGCGTGGGACTGGCCAGGGGGATCGGCGCTTTGAACCTGCGCGTTATCAGCACCATCTTTATGTCCTGGCTGGTCACTCTGCCAGCAGGAGCGATCCTGGCGATTATTTTCTTCCACTGCCTCAAGTTGATTTTTGGCTAGGATTTAGTTTCCAATAAAGCCCGCCCTGTTTATCATCTTAAGAGACTCCCTTTATTAGACGGTGATAATCAGGGTTATGAGCAGCCAGCAGCCAACATTTCAGCATGCACTTTCAAGATTGATTGAGATACCTTCTGTCAGCTCAACCCTTCCTGATCTGGATATGAGTAACCTGCCGGTTATCAATGAGCTGGCGGCGTGGTTGGAAGCGATGGGGTTTCAATGCGAGATTCAACCCCTGCCCGGGGCTCCCCACAAGGCAAACCTGATTGCAACTCTTGGCAGTGGTCCGGGAGGTCTGGTACTGGCCGGGCATACGGATACGGTTCCCTACAATGACAGCCTGTGGAAAAGTTCACCGTTTACCCTGGAAGAAAGAGATGGCCGGTTTTATGGATTGGGCGTCTGCGATATGAAAGGCTTCTTTGCCCTGGTCATGGAAGCAGTTCGGGGGTATCTGGGCACGCCATTGACAGCACCATTGATCATTCTGGCCACGGCGGATGAGGAGTCCTCAATGAATGGCGCTCGTGCCCTGGCGGAACTTGGTCGACCAAAAGCACGGTATGCTGTGGTGGGAGAACCTACCGGGATGCGGCCTATTCATATGCACAAAGGCATTATGATGGAGCGTATTCAGATTCTCGGGCAATCAGGCCATTCCAGCAATCCGGCACTGGGCCGTAATGCCATGGAGACAGTCCACAAGGTGATCACTGACTTGATGCAGTTTCGCGCCGAACTGGCCGAGCGTTATCAGAACTTTGGCTTTACCATTCCTACACCTACCTTGAATCTGGGTTGCATTCATGGTGGCGACAACCCTAACCGGATTTGTGGGCAGTGCCAGCTGGACTTTGATATTCGTATGCTGCCGGGGATGGACAGCGAACAACTGCGGCAGCAAATTCGTCAGAGGCTTTTGCCAATTGCTGAAGCGGATCAGGTTGAGATCTCACTCGAAGCAATTACACCGGCTATTGAAGCTTTTGCCGGTCCTGAGAATTCGGATCTGGTGGCTGCCTGTGAAAAGCTGACAGGGCATCAGGCAGAAGTCGCAGCATTTGCTACTGAGGCTCCATTCTTTAGCCGACTGGGTATGGATACCGTGGTATTGGGACCAGGTGATATTGATCAGGCACACCAGCCAGATGAATACCTCTCGCAGGAACGGATAAAACCCATGATTGCTATTTTGCAGTCATTGATCAGACAGTATTGCTTATCTTGAAGAGAAGTACTGCACGATGTTCTTATAACCTGAGCATGTGATGCTCAGGGCGGCCTTTAATAGAGTGTCATGGATAAACAAGTGTGGCTTGCGTGAAAAAAAAGGAACATTCAGCAGACAGTGCAGAAAAGTACGTGAAGTTTTTCCGTCAATCATCACCCTATATTCATGCCCACAGGGGGAAAACCTTTGTGATCATGCTCAGTGGTGAAACGCTGGCTCACCCCAACCTTGGTAATATCATCAGTGATATTGCACTGATGAGTAGCCTGGGGGTCCGACTGGTGCTGGTACACGGTGCCCGCCCTCAGATTGATGAGCGTTTACGGGAACGTGGCATTAAAACAGTTATTCATCAGGGCGGGGCTGGCAATGGCCGACTGCATAATGAACGACGGGTTACTGACAGGCAGAGCCTTGAGTGTGTCAAAGATGCTGCAGGAAATATGCGAGCCCTGATTGAATCAAGGCTCTCGGTGGGGCTGGTGAACTCGCCCATGCATGGTGCCAGGATTCGTGTAGTCAGTGGTAACTTTGTGACCGCCAAACCCCTGGGGGTGCTTGATGGTATCGATTTTAAGCATACGGGCGAAGTCCGGAAGATAGACAGTCAGGCCATCGATCATCTGCTGGACAGTGGTTATGTGGTGTTACTCTCCTGTCTCGGGCTTTCCCCCACCGGGGAGATTTTCAATATTGAAGCAGAGGAAGTGGCTACCCGGACCGCCATCAGTCTGCAAGCTGAAAAATTGATACTGTACGCTGAGCAACAGGGAATTTTTGATCACCAGGGGAATCTGATCAATAGAATTTCTCCCCATGAAGCCATTAAAGAACTTGAGTCGCAGACTGGTGAGTCAAGGCGACTGCTGTCCTCCGCCGTGACCGCTTGCTCCGATGGTGTCGAACGGGCCCAGATTATCAGCTATCAGGATGATGGATCACTGCTGATGGAGCTGTTTACCCGTGATGGTGCCGGTACGCTGATTTCCAGGGATCACTATGAAGAAGTCCGTGGTGCAACCATTGAGGATGTGGGCGGTATTCTTGAACTGATCCGTCCTTTCGAGGAAAAAGGCATACTGCGCCGTCGCTCCCGAAAAGAACTGGAGCGGGAAATAAAGCTGTTCAGTGTCGTGTTGCTGGACGGCATGATCATCGGCTGTGCTGCTCTTCATCCGTACTATGAAAATGGTACCAGCGCAGCAGAACTGGCCTGTGTTGTGGTCCATCCTGAATATCGCAGTGCACAGCGCGGTGATCGTTTGCTCGCCCATATTGAAGCGTTGGCAGAAGAACAGGGCATGAACGAAATCTACGTCATGACCACCCAGACTACCCATTGGTTTATTGAGCGGGAGTTTGCTGAAGTTGCCTGTGATGATTTACCGGCAGAGCTTAAAGCAAAATATAACCCCAAAAGGCAGTCAAAGGTTCTTATGAAAACGGTAGGAGGCTGACCGAGAATAGCTCCCGGGTTAACTGAAAACGAGCGGACTACTTCCCGGTTTTATTACTGTCAGAAACCCACTGAAGGAATCGTTCACGGGTTGTTTCATCCGCCTGGTTGTACCAGTACTGCAGCATGCTTTCACTCATTGGCTGAGCCGTTGCCGGTGCTGGCATGACAGAAGGTCGGGATGGTTGGGCAACCTGATATGAGACACCTTGCGGGTTAGCAATATAAACGGTTCCGGCCATTGCCCGAACAGCCGCCGGACTGTCAGACAGGTTAAACTTCTGGATATCCTCCACCGTGTCTCCGCCGATTAACAGCCCGGATTTATTAAGCACGCTGAACTCAAAGGGAATCGCCTGGCCTTTGGCATTGGTAATTGAGAATTGAGCCTTTGGCGACTGTGACAGTTTATCGGTATCTCTTGCTGTTTTCAGTCTCGGGGCATTAATGGTGTAGGCCTGATCGCCAGACAGGTCAAACGTCATGATATACGGACTGGTGGTAAACATTTTGGTATCACCACCGTCCCTCACCAGCGTTTTCAGCTGGAATACCAACTGATGACGGCCGTTGCCAAGAGAGAGATCCTTCTTGCTGCCCAGATGATCGGCATCCTTACCATCAAGAACCAGCAGCTTTGTTTTCTCAGGCAGTACCAGTGTATTATCAGCAATAACCGGCATGGCCAGAGTGGATACCAACAGTGCACCCAACAGACGACGTACAAACATAAGGCAGTGTTCTCCTATAGATCATCTATCGATTATAGGTTGGTACAACTACCGGTTCGTATTGTTGCTTTCCGAAATTGTGGGCTTGAACTGTGGGCAGCGGCGCTATCGATGGCCAGTACATGGCTAAACCGGATCAATCGGGCGCTGGTTGCCACTTGGGTGTTGAGGGGATTGAGAAGAGTTATATTTGCTGCCAATAACATAAGTAATAATGCTGTGGAACAGCCTGAGAGTCTCTTCGTGCTTCTGGTAACTTCCTTCTCTTTGTGCTTTTTCAATCCAGGTTCTTAAGTCAAGCAGTTCGTCCAGGCTATCGAGTTCTCTGATTTCCTTGAGTGCCAGACCTTCTGATATTTCTCCTGTACGAAACCGGATAATCAGACGGCCACAGGGTTGGTTTCGGATAGAGTGTAAGAAATCCTCCGATGATAAACGCTGATGTTCATTGTGAGAATACTGATCCGCTGATTCTCTCACCCGGGCAGCCTTTGGAGTGTATCTGCGTTCCTGGCCTTCGGATACAGTAGAAATAACCCGTACACTATTACCAATCAGTGTTTTGGCTATTTGTTTGTTCCAGTTGGCGCTTTTTTCCTGAACAACACGATAGAATGTACCGAATGCACTGTTAATTTCCTGATCAAGCAACTGTTGTAAGGCGGCATGTTTAAGGATAACTATCGCGGCTTCTTCATCACTCATTGACTCATACGGCCCTTTGTTGAGCAGTTCACTTCGCTGTCTGGCTTCTTCCAGACTGTTGCCAATGTCTTCCATTGATTTTATCGACTGGAGTAAATGATCAACCATTGGCTCCAATTCCTGTTTGGCCAGTGAGCGTAGCGTACCAACTTCCTCGCGCCCTGTTCTCAGCCGTTTGCCAAACAGTTGTCTGGTATAATCAGGCTGCTTTTTGATCATCTTTGCCATTCTCTTTTTATTAACTTTGGTATTTGCATGATCGGCAGCCATATCCGCAAAAAAGAAAGCCACATAGCACAAGGCTCCACTCACAGTGATCTTTGGAGCGACAGGGGTTAAATTGATGGTGCTTCCTCTTTTTCCAGCTATTTTGAAAATTTTTACCAGGTTTTTATATAAGGTTCCTTTGACTTGGGTATAGAAAAAATCCTGAATCATGCTTTTCAAAATCCCGGCTGATTTAAAGGCCGCAGATTCTTTTTTAGGCTCAATTCCCGCATTATCAGAATCTGGTTGACTTGCTGTGTGCCGGGCAGAATTCATCCAGTGAGGAATGATGTGCTGCATCCATTTTTTGTCGTTGGTTTTTATCTGGTGGCCGTGAATGGTTAACTTTTTGTTTGTGGTAACACTCTTGAACAGTTCTTCTCTTTTTTCAGGAGGCATATCTTTAAATTTTGAATTCCACAGGTCTTCCAGATCCTTTATATGCCGGTTTTCAAGAATGGTGCGGCTGATCACGACATTCTCGATAAGCTTGTCAAAGTAAAATAAATTGGCTTTCAGTTTTTTTCTTCGCTCAAAATACAGTGCTTTCTCTTTCTCTAAAGCAATAGACTCTGCCAGTGTCTTCTGTTCTTTTTCTGCCATTGTTTTGAGTTTTATTGCCTGTTTTTCGAGATCTGCATAAGCGTTGTATATCTGTGAAAAGGTTTTATGAGTGCATCGATAACGAAGTTTATTTATTAGTTTTTTTCTTTTCCTGTCGTTTGACTTATCAAAGTTGGTATAGTCAAAGTCAGCGTATTTTTTTATTTGTTTAAGTCCTCTGACCATCCTGACCCTGCGCCAGAGCTCGGTACTGGAAGACCAGAAAGCGATGTAACCCAGATCAGTGATCAGTCCGACAGCAACGGCAATACCAATAGCGATTCCAGCGGGTGGGAAAATAGCAGTGAGGATGGCTCCAGTAAGTAAAATAAAGAAATTGTAAATCTGGTATCGTTTGTTACGTAAGATATTTCTCTTTATTCTGTTGCCAATATCTTTAAGGTGTATATTTGCAAAAAAACGTTCTCCTGAAGCCAGTTGTTGAATATGTTTACGGTCTTCTTTCTCGATAAAATGACCTGTTTTCTTCGGCTCAGGTAGCTGAGGAAGTGGTGGTTGCTGATGATCGAGGGCTTCACTGTCAATACTTTTTACTTTATTGCCGGTTGCTGATTTTTGTTCCTCAATGGGCAGAACCAGGTTGTTTCGTAACTCTTTTTTAAACTCAAGCATTCGTTCAAAAGTGAACGTTTTTTCATCTTTTATGCCAACCTTTATTAATAAGTTTTTAATATATTCATATTGTTGTTCAGGATGCACTCCATATTGCTCTCTTCCCTGAAGTTGTTGCTGCATGACTGGTAAGCCGGAGGTTTTTTCATACTGCATTGCCAGGCGAATTTTTCTATGGATATGCGTCAGTAGTACTTGCTGCAGGAAGCCATCAGGCGGTGTTTTACCTTTACGTAAATACTCATAGGCCATATCCATGCTGCTGAGTTGAGTGGATTTGACGACAGCTTCCATCGTTTCTGTGCTGATAGCGATATTTCCATTCGAAATACCCAGTCTGCCATCTTCTGATCGATGCAGCTTGATGTGGCCAGCATGCAGTTTTAATGCAGCAAGTACTTTCTGTGGGTTCTCTGGATTGTATTTGGTCAGATCATCAACCAGATCACTCACTTTCATTGAGGGGGCAGGGTGAATAAAGCGATTGATTTTTTCCTTACAGAAAGAGATTAAACGGTTATGCCAGTGCCTGGATTCATTATGCTCAGTCACTTGAATGGTGGTCTCAACCGATTTTATTTCCCGGGTATCCGTGGCGTGTTGACCTTTACCGGGTTCGGATGGCGGGTATCCTGCGCGGTGCGAAGAAATATGATCTGTAGATGGTATCCGGGGCATTCCTCATTCCCTAAGGTAACCCTTATTCAAGGCTTGTATTGGCTTAATGAGTATGTGTAAAAATGATGCATTGCCTGCCCAGCAAACAAGATAGAAAACAGACAACTTTTCCATGCAACATCACAAGCTGTTCAACTAACTATAGACAATCAGAATTGGAGAAAAGGGCATTTCCTGCATCTGAGGCGGCAGGAAATGTGGCTTATTCCCAAGTTGAAAGAGGGAAAAACGACAGGTGCTGATTTCAGGCCCTGTCGAGCACCAGGTAACTGTAAGTCAGTGGCTGCTCATCTTCTGATTGGGTGTCTTCCCGGGAGATTTCCCGCCACTCCTGCGGGTTGATGTCCGGGAAAAAGGCATCACCGTCAAAACTTTGATACACCCGGGTCAGGTAAAGACGGTCAGCTTGATCAATCGCCTGTCGATAGATCTGTTCGCCACCAATGACCATGATTTCTTCGTTACCGTTGATCAGGTTAGCAGCCTCCGCCAGGGCAATCCCATCATCCAGGCTGTGAACTACGCTGACTCCCTCATGGTGCCAGTTGTGATCCCGGGTAATGACGATATTGGTTCTGCCTGGCAGAGGCTTGCCCAGGGAGTCAAAGGTTTTCCGGCCCATGATCACAGGCTTTCCCATGGTAACCGCTTTGAAGTAGCGCAGATCTCCCGGCAGATACCAGGGCATTTTATTATTGATGCCAATGGCGTTATTGTCTGCCACCGCAGCGATCAGGGCCAGTTTCATCCATGTTACTCCTTTTTTGAACCATACAGTTTTGAACCACAAATACTCATGACGATTGTTCGTCACCCTCTGGTATGAAAGATTTGCCACGGAGGCACGGAGACACAGAGGTAAAACTTTATCTTGTCTCCGTGCCTCTGTGTCTCCGTGGCAATTTTTCTTTCACGGCAAAGACCCCAAGACAACGCTTGGCAATCCATGCGCCTTCCCGGTAGAGAATTTACGGCTTCGGGTTAAATACGCCAACGTTCTCATGCCCTTCTTCCCGAAGGTGCATGGCATGCAGCTGACTCATTACACCCCTTTCGCAGTAGAGCAGGTAATGGCGATTGTTGTCCAGCTCCGGGAAGCGTGTGCGCAGCTGATAGAAGGGAATGATCACCACCTCGCGTCCGGGCATGGTAAATGGCTTTATCTCTTCTTCAGTGGGGTGACGAATATCGATAATCACTTCACCCTGATGAACTTCACTAACCACCTCGATTTCTTCCCGGGTCAGGTCATCCGCAATGATGTCGTGGATAGAGACCGTTCTCCGGCTTTGAATGGCATCTTCAAGTACATCGAAGTTGAACCGCTCCTCTTCTGCCACAATTCTCTCTACCCTGGCCCGGGTGGTGGGGTTTTTCGAGATCACTGCGCAGTATTCTGGAATATTACGAACGAATTCTTCAGTACCGATTTGTATGGATATATCGATGATTGCCTGCTTATCCATGGTAATCAGAGGCCGGAGCACCAGGGCATCGGTTACCGAGTCAATCACTGCCAGGTTAGGCAGTGTCTGGCTGGAAACCTGACCAATGGCTTCGCCGGTGACCAGTGCCGCCATCTCCATCTCTTTAGCCACCTTAGTGGCGGCCCTGAGCATCATTCGCTTGAGAATAACGCCCATCTGGGCGTTGTCCACTTTGGTCAGTATTTCTTCGACAACCCCTTCAAAAGGTACGGTAACGAACTTTACCTGGCGAGAAGAACCAAAGCGGTTCCACAGGTAGAAAGCCACCTCTTTTACTGCCAGCTCATGGGCATGCCCACCCAGGTTGAAGAAGCAGAAGTGAGTTCGGATACCGCGCTTCATGGTCAGGAAGCTCGATACCGTAGAGTCAAAACCGCCGGAAATCAGCGAGAGTACTGGCTCCTGAGACCCGAGGGGATAGCCACCCAGACCTGCTCCCCGCTTCTGGGTCATAAAATAGCGGTCATTCTTGATATCAATACGAACCGTTATTTCTGGGTTTTTCAGGCTGACCCCTCTGGCTTTGGTCTGCTGGATAAGACCGCCACCGACAAATCTTTCTACCTCAATGGACTGGAAATCATGCTTGCCGATCCGGTTACAGCGAACGCAGAACGTTTTGCCCGCCAGTGTTTCTGAGTGGGCCTCAACGGCTTTTTCCAGAACCTCGTCCAGGCTGACCAGCTTGTGCTCTGCCACATGCAGCCAGTAGGCAATGCCCGGGATATGGCTTAACAGGTCACCGACCTCTGCCACCAGGATCTGATCATTGCTACTGGTCGTGACTTCTATATGATCCCATACACCGCAGACATCGATATTCTCATCCACACGCTTGACAATGGTGCGAATATTTTTACGCAGCATTTTAATAAAGCGTTTTCTTACCGGGGCACTTTTAATGGTGATTTCCGGAAACAGTTTGATGATGAACTTCATGGATCAGGAGACCTTGTGGGCTGGGTAGTCAAGGCGGGTAGGACGGATAACTTAACCATTCATTAACGGCGCATTATACCGAATAACCGAGAGTTCTGGCACTTTTGTAACACGTTGCAGGATGACCCCGGAAAACCGGCTTATATGGACCGTAATCGGTATTTATCTCTATGCCGGTAAGTAATGCTGCAAATCCCTTGTCAAAGGGGTTACACTGTCTGCCGCTGTTTGGTCAGATGGGTGTTGTAAAAGCTGTTTGCACTTATTTGGTGCGCCTATGGTTTTCTCTGCACCGTATCGGGTGGGCTTTTTATCGGATCTCTCGGACAGCCTCCTAGGCATTGTTCAGGTGCGTGAGAGCCGTGAACGTGTGTACTTTGAGCAGCCTGAAGAGGATAAGGCAAGCAAAAACTGTGTGAACCGGTCTGGTATCTGGCTGTTTCCCGGTCTCTTTTTGCTCAATGTTTGCCTTTTTTCAGATGTCCCACTGAAAAGCACTGTTTTTGTCCATCCCATTTGATCAAGTTGCAAAATGTGGCATAGCTATTGCTAGTGGTCCAGCAAGCGAATCTTCTGGCTGCTCGTTGATGAGACAGCAAAGAGATTGATCAGTAAACCGCCTGATCTCATTGGTTGCCAGTGCGGTGTTTGTCCGGTTTTTTTGTCCTCTAGAGGGGAAATAATAAATGTCGAAGACTCTTAGCCTGATTAAGGAACATGACGTTAAGTGGGTTGATCTGCGTTTCACCGATACCAAGGGTAAAGAGCAGCACGTATCGATTCCCATTGGTGAAATAGACGACGAATTCTTCGAAGTCGGCAAAATGTTCGACGGTTCCTCTATTGCTGGCTGGAAGGGCATTAACGAATCCGACATGATTCTGATGCCAGATGACAGCACAGCTGTCATCGATCCATTCACTGAAGCCACCACCCTCAACCTGCGCTGTGACATCGTGGAGCCATCCACCATGCAGGGTTATGAGCGTGACCCACGCTCTGTTGCCAAGCGTGCCGAAGAGTACCTGAAGTCTACCGGCATTGCCGACACTGCGTTCTTTGGTCCTGAGCCAGAGTTCTTTGTGTTTGACGACGTTAAGTGGAGCGTTGATATCTCCGGTGCTTCTTACGAAGTGAACTCAGAAGAAGCGGCATGGTCTTCCAACGCCAAATTTGAAGGCGGCAACATCGGTCACCGTCCAAAAGTGAAGGGCGGTTACTTCCCGGTACCACCGGTTGACTCCCTGCACGATCTGCGTGCCGCCATGTGTGATGCCATGGAAGCCCAGGGCCTGGACGTTGAAGTTCATCACCACGAAGTAGGTACTGCCGGTCAGTGTGAAATCGGTGTCAAGTTCAACACCCTGGTAAAGAAAGCTGACGAAGTTCAGATTCTGAAGTACGCAGTGCATAACGTTGCTCATGCCTATGGCAAGACCGCTACCTTTATGCCGAAGCCATTGGTAGGCGACAACGGCTCCGGTATGCACGTTCACATGTCTCTGTCCAAGAACGGTGAGAACCTGTTTGCTGGTGACGGCTATGCAGGCCTGTCTGAAGAAGCCCTGTACTACATCGGTGGTGTAATCAAACATGCCAAGGCCATCAACGCCTTTGCCAACGCTTCTACCAACTCTTACAAGCGTCTGATCCCGGGCTTTGAAGCTCCGGTTATGCTGGCTTACTCAGCCCGTAACCGCTCTGCTTCTATCCGTATTCCCTACGTGAACAGCCCTAAGGCCCGTCGTATTGAAGTACGTTTCCCCGATCCTACTGCCAACCCATACCTGGCCTTTGCGGCCCTGATGATGGCCGGTCTGGACGGAATCAAGAACAAGATCCATCCTGGCGATGCGGCTGACAAGGATCTGTACGATCTGCCACCAGAAGAAGCGGCCGAGATCCCAACGGTTTCTGCCAGCTTTGAAGAATCCCTGGCTGCCCTGGACGCTGACCGTGAGTTCCTGACGGCCGGTGGCGTATTCACAGACGACATGATCGATGGTTACATTGAACTCAAGAAGGAAGAGTGTCTTGCTGTCAGCCAGACAACTCACCCGGTAGAGTTTGATCTGTATTATTCTGTCTAAACCGTTTTTTCAGATCGGATTAGCTGTCGTTTAACCTCAAGCCAGAGCGAAAGTTCTGGCTTTTCTCTTTCTGATGAACCCTGTAAATGCACGACTGAATGGATGTAGGCGGCAGACGTACACAGGGGCCATTACCGGGAAACAATAACCAGCATGCGTTTTCCCCGTTACTACCTGTTAAAAAGTCTTGGTAACTATTAAGCTAACCAGTGCTCAACACGATATAAGCCGGATATGACTCCACTAAGGCAAGAGGCTCATGAATATAAAAAAGGCAATGGTCAGGTCTTTTCTGGCGGTGATTCTGCCTCTGGTATCAGTGAACTTTGCGTTTGGCACGATTTATAAAACAGTGGATCAGGATGGAAATGTGATCTTTACTGACTCCCGACCTGCGGATCAGCCCAGTGAGGAAGTCAAGTTACGCCCGATTACGCCAATGTCTCCAGCACCGGAGAATAAACCTGAATTACCAAAACCTGTTCAAAAAGTGAGCAAGAAGCCCTACGGCAGACTGCAAATTATCGAGCCAGCCAATAATGCCACGGTGCGTAACCAGGGAAATTTCACGGTAAAAATTGTCACAGCACCAAAAATCATTGATGGTCACAAAGTTCGCCTGCTGCTTGATGGCAAGGTGGTGGCGGGCCCCAAGCGAAATTTAACTTTTGAACTTGAGAATGTGGATCGTGGTACCCACAACCTTGCCGTGGAGATCATTGATAATCAGGCCAAAGTCATTCAGTCGTCCAGCAATACGATCCATGTCCATCGAACCTTATTCACTCCCGCAGTATCTATAAATCCTCCTGCCTCCTGACGGCTGCACCAAAAAAAGGAGAGTGAGCTATAGGCTTTCCCCCCACGCTTTCAGACCAGCCCATAGTCTCGCTAGTTTAAGCTCCATAAACCTGGTGCTCTGATTACATGAATGCACTATTATGGTGCAATGACGGCTGGCAAGTTGGAATTAACGTTTGAGCTCTTTTCGATGGTACGCACTAATATGGCCCGAATAGATGAAATATCAGGCAGGTTGGACGTTTCACGGTAAAAAGTCTGGCTTGCCATCAAGGGTGGTTTGGTTTTTGCATTAACGATAGCCAATACCGTTTCGCATCAGATTCAGGTCAACAGAGCCTGAAATACACGATAAAAGTAATAACAATACCTGACCATGAAGCAGCTTTTACCTGGCTCTTTAGCAGAGATAATCCCTGAAACAGGAACTATGCAAAACATCATTCTGGATAACCTGAATACCGTGGTGATGGTGCTCGACCGGGAGTTCCGGGTGATTACCCTGAATCCGGCGGCAGAAACCCTGCTGGATACCAGCTTGAAAAGGATTCTGAACCAGCCGGTAACCATGGTGATTCCTGAAGAAAACTTCAAGGCTGATCTGGATCGCAGTCTGGCTCAGCATCAGCAGTTTACCCGTCGGGAAACCGACTTTCCCATCAATGGTGAGATGATCAATGTGGATTACAGCATTTCACCCATCACCTGTGGGGAAGCAAGGCTGCTTCTGGAAATCAATCCCCGTGACCGGGTTCAGAAAATTACCCGGGAAGAGTCGCAGATAGCCAAGCAGGAAACCTCCCGAATTCTGGTTCGGGGGCTGGCCCATGAAGTGAAAAATCCCCTTGGTGGTATTCGTGGCGCGGCTCAGCTTCTGGCCAGGGAGCTGGAGGATCAGGGGTTGAAAGAATTTACCGAGATTATTATCCAGGAAGCGGATCGGCTGCGTGACCTGGTCGACCAGATGCTGGGGCCTCTGCAGCCACCGAAGATGGAAGGCCTGAGTATTCATGAAGTACTTGAAAGAGTGATGCAGCTAATCAATGCCGAAACCGGTGGAGAACTCAGGCTAAAACGAGACTATGATCCAAGTATTCCCGATATACCGGGTGACTTCGAACGACTGATACAGGCTATTCTGAACCTGGTGCGCAATGCCATGCAGGCCATTGATCAGGCGATGCCGCGCTCTGAAGGTCTGATCACCCTGAGAACCCGTATTGCCCGACAGTTTACCATCGGTACCCAGCGACGGCGGCTGGTTTGTCACTTGTCCATTATTGATAACGGGCCAGGAATTCCGCCTGATCTGATCGACAATATTTTCTACCCCATGATCAGCGGCCGTGCCGATGGAACGGGTCTGGGGTTACCCATGGCACAGTCCATCATCAGCCTGCATCAGGGGTTGGTTGAGTGTGAGAGTAAGCCGGGTGAAACCATTTTTAACGTGTTCTTACCCATCACCAGAGAACCACTTTCGCTGGATATATCACAGGAGTGAAGTATGAGTTTGAGTTCCAAAGTCTGGATCGTGGATGACGACCAGGCAATACGCTGGGTTCTGGAGCGGGCCCTGAATTCAGCCGGTATCGAAACACAATCCTTTGATGCGCCGGAAAAAGTGCTGGCAGCGCTGGAACACAGTGAACCGGAGGCCCTGATCAGTGATGTCCGGATGCCGGGCATGAACGGTTTGCAACTGATGAAGGCCGTTCATGAACGGAAGCCGGATATCCCCGTTATTATCATGACGGCGCACTCCGATCTGGACAGCGCGGTGTCTTCCTACCAGAGTGGTGCATTTGAGTACCTGCCGAAGCCTTTTGATATTGATGAAGCAGTAGCGCTGGTCAGGCGTGGTCAGGAACATCGCCAGCAGCAACTGGCTGAGGCAGCGGTTCCGGAGGCATCCCTGCAACAGGAGGAGTCTACGGAGATTATCGGTGAAGCCCCTGCCATGCAGGAAGTGTTTCGTGCCATTGGCCGCCTGTCGCACTCCAACATTACCGTATTGATTAATGGTGAATCCGGCACCGGTAAGGAGCTGGTGGCCAGGGCACTGCACCGCCACAGCCCCCGGGCGGACCGATCTTTTATTGCCCTGAATATGGCAGCGATTCCCCGGGACCTGATTGAGTCTGAACTCTTTGGTCACGAAAAAGGTGCATTTACCGGTGCCGGAGGTATGCGCCGTGGGCGTTTTGAACAGGCCGGTGGTGGCACTCTGTTTCTGGATGAAATTGGCGATATGCCCGCCGATACCCAGACCCGCTTACTGCGCGTGCTGGCCGATGGCGAGTTTTACCGCGTGGGTGGGCACACGCCGGTTAAAGCGGATGTGCGAATTATTGCAGCGACCCATCAGAATCTTGAAAAACTGGTGGCAGAAGGCAAGTTCCGTGAAGACCTTTTTCACCGGCTGAATGTTATCCGGGTACATCTGCCAAAGCTTAAGGACCGTCGTGAAGATATTCCACGACTGGCGCGTTTCTTTCTGGACAAGGCAGGCAAAGAGCTTGAAGTGGAACCGAAAATCCTGCACCCGGAAACGGCCGGTTACATCAGTACTCTGGACTGGCCCGGTAACGTCCGGCAGTTGGAAAACACCTGCCGCTGGTTAACTGTAATGGCCTCTGGCCGGGAAGTGCTGGTCTCTGACCTGCCCCCAGAGTTGATGGATAAGGGAGACAGTGACCCGGGTTCGGTAACCGGCTACGGCAGCTGGCAGCAACTGTTCCGCCAATGGTGTGATCGTGAGCTGGCAGCGGGGCAGGTCGGCATCCTTGATCAGGCGGTGCCAGCCTTTGAAGCCATTGTTATTGAATCAGCACTGGCCCATACCGGAGGCCGTAAAAAAGATGCAGCAGAATTACTGGGATGGGGTCGGAATACGCTTACCCGGAAGATCAAGGAGCTGAGCCTGGAGCCTTCTGCACCTCTGGAAGAAGAACTGGTTGGTTAAGCACCGCAATCCCATAGGATATAAACGACACGGAGACAAAAAGTTTTTATATCGTATTTCTGTTTCAATGGTTAAAAAGCTTACTCCTGATATAAGGAGTTTTGACAGGACGTAAGGCCAATAGTTCGTATTTCACACTGCCTATACTGAAAACAGAATGTAGCAGTAAGGCAGTAGCATCATGGAACGGACCCTATCTTTGCGCCAGGGAATTGGCGCACTTTTCTTATTCGGTATATTTGCCGCCACTTTGTTGGCAAATGTTAAAGCAGCCACCCAGGGCAAACCGGGTAACACTTCCACCGGTTCATTTTCTATCACACTGATTGTTTACCCGTCCTTGCAGTCTCAGGTTGCCATTGTGGATGAGAGTACAACGGATGAAGACGGTAATCCGGTTATTAACCCAACCAGCACGCTGAGTTTTGATCGTCCGGTTTCCCTCTGTGTCTCAGGGCGTGGCTTATCCCAATTCAGCCTGGCCTCCAGCGGTGCCGACGGTATTGATTTAAGAGTGTCTGAGCCAGCGGGAGAAACCCGGATTACCGGGCAACCCTCCGCCATGTTTGGTGTTGAAAACGACTGCCGTAACAGCAGCCGACAATTGATTGCCCAGCCGGTAAGCGGCTTTCAGGGCTCAAAACAGCCTGCGACGTTATTGATTCATGCCGAGTAAGGGTAAGTTTCAGGCAACTTTGGCAGTAAAACCCATTTGAGATTATTTTTCGTGGCAATAGAATAGGGGAGTATCGTTCATCCCCTGTCGTTCAAACTTGCTTAAATTATTCACTGAAGTTTGGCCCGGGGCAAACCGGAATTACCATTATATGTACATGAAACGCCTTGTCCGTGGAGCCTGCCTGCTGGTCACTCTTATCGCCAGCTCACAAGTGCTGGCAACCATGTCTCTTGATCGTATGATCGTCTACTTCAAGCCAGACCAGCTGCCACGGCAGGATGTGGTGGTCTCCAATCCGGATAAAGAAAATCTCTACCTGCAAACCGAAGTGTACAACGTCATCAATCCCGGTACAGAACAGGAAGAGCGTATTCGGGTAACAGACCCCAATGACATCAAACTGCTGGCCACACCGGGAAAAGCCATTATTCCGCCCAATGGCCGTAAAACCGTAAGGTTGGTGAGTCTGGAAACCCCCAAAGATAAAGAGCTGGTCTATCGGGTAACCTTCCGTCCTGTGGTTGGTGACCTGGAAGCCAAACAAACCGCTATCAAACTGTTGGTAGCCTATCAGGCCCTGGTCTTTGTGCGCCCTCAGAACCCTGAGTATAAAGTGGACGGTAAATTAGATAATGGCAAAATGACGTTTACAAATAGCGGCAATATCAACGTGGTGCTTCGTAATGGAAAATACTGCACCAGTAATGCACAAGAGAGCTGTACTGACCTGAGCGACGGTACTCGTATTTATGCCGGTGAAAGTTGGGAAATGCCTCTGCCCGAGGGTGCAGCCAAAGGCAAAGGGTTTATTCAATATGGCCTGTTCGATGGTGAGTTTGAGGAGACTCAGAAGTTCTCTCTGTAAATACAGGCGATTTGTCGCTTGGTGAAGTCCCGGGAGGATGATTCGGGAACTAAGTAGCTGGCCATATAGAATCATATATTTCTGGCTACTTGGGCAGGTGCTATGCGAGGCACAACGGAGGGAGCATAGCCGTAGCTATGTGACCGGAGTTGTAACGAAGCAGAGTGCCTGAACAAGGAGTCAGAAATATATGATTCCATATGGTTAGCTACTTACTCACAACAGGGTAACTGTCAAGGTCACAGTATCCTGATAGCACCCT
>NZ_PJPV01000051.1 GCF_002864045.1 Endozoicomonas acroporae | reverse complement strand
TTGCCACAGCAGGGACAAGGGTAGAGACTACCACGATCAGCAGCTACATTAAGTGTGAGCACACTGGGTTTGGTTGAAGTATCCAGATGCTGGCTAACCAGTTTCCAGGGAAATTGTAAGCCGAGGCCGAGTATAAAAACCTGATTTCCATCCATGGCTGGATACTACTTCTGATGAGGTAAAAAGAGCCCGAATTCTCTCAGATATTTCATAAGGAAATCCACACTAAAGGACGAGGAGCCAAGATTCATTACGTACCCGGTGCGGGTTTTTTACTGATAGGCAAATAGTGTGTGTCAGGTAAGATGCACCTTCTGGAATGACTCCCCTTCACTGAAACAGTGATGGCTTTTTTTTCGAGGCCCGATATCTCCCTCCTTACTTCCCCCTTTGAAATCGGGCCTTTTTTATTTTTTCCTACCTTGTGGTCGTCGACCAGCATTGCTCATATACCCTGCCAACAAAGCCTGAGAAGCTTCAGCCATATTTCGATGAATCACACTTTGCTCAATACGGAATCAGGCACCCGGATTTCCACAGATACCGGCAAATGGTCCGTGATGGGCATATCGATAACGCCAAATCGATTAACAATCAGGGATGGGCTGATCAGAATATGATCCAGAGAACGCTTGGGTTGCCAGCTGGGAAAGGTATTTTGCCCCCAGTGTGCCGCATGAAGGGATGTATTTTTCAGCGGTGAGTCATTGAGTAATTGATCCGCATGGGTGTTCATATCCCCCATCAGCACCACATGCTGATTGTGCTGCACAATATCACGGATATAGGAGAGCTGGATATTTCGGGTCCTTTTGCTCAGGGCCAGATGCATCATCACCACCGTAAGAGGCTCCTCAGGGTTGCCAAAGCGGGCGACAATGGCACCCCGGCCGGGAATCAGTCCGGGCAGTTTATGGTCTTCCAGCGATAGAGGCTCAAACCGGCTAAGAAAGCCATTACTGTGTTGTGCCAGCTTGCCAAGGTTGCGGTTGATCTGGTGATACCAGTAAGGGAAGTGTCCTTTTAGGGCCAGGTATTCAGTCTGGTTAATAAAGCTGCTGCGAATACTGCCACCGTCGGCTTCCTGCAAGGCAACAAGGTCAAAGTCAGGAAGAACGCTGGCAATCCGGTCAAGGGTCGCCTGGCGTTTGGCGTGAGGCAGAATATGCTGCCAGCTGCGGGTCAGATAATGGCGGTATTGCTGCGTATTGATGCCCACCTGAATATTAAAGCTGAGCAGCTTGAGGGTCTTTTTGTTGAGCTGACGGGGGGATCCGCCCGGTGCTGAGTGATGAATATGCCCGGAGCGGTACTGACAACGCTGCCGGTGTAAACGTCGTCGAATGGCACCTGTAAGGGTTCGAATGGGCATAGTGCATTACCGCCAGAAATGGACAAGGGAAACAGATAGACAGATATTACAGGCCTTTTATCCGACTTCCTGCAAAGAAGGATCGATGATTGACCAAATGAAAGTGGTTAAAAGCCATAATGTATGACATTTAACCACTGCTGCAATGTCTCCAGGAGCCTCCTAGCCTTTTCGATCCTGTTTAACTTTCCGGATCAGGTAGTCGGCAATCACCGGCATATTAGCCAGTGATCCGGCCAGCCCGGGCTCAACCACATAGCGCCCATCGATCACGATGGCGGGTACACCAGACAACCTGTAGCCTTTCAGTTTGGAGAAGGCTTTTTGCAGCTGATTATTGACACCAAAACCCTTGAACGCTTTATTAAACGCTTCAGGTTCAACACCAAACTCCCGATTCAGGAACTCGGCCATTTGTTCACTGTCCTTGAGCTGGTTTCGGCGGTTCTGTATTTCACTGAAGATACCGGCATGAACCTGCTCTTCCAGTCCCAAATTGCGCACAGTATAGTAAAGCCGGGCATGGGTCTGCCAAAGGTTAGGGCCGAAGAAACCGGGCGTTCGAATAAACTCAACATCACCAGGCAAGGTCTGTTGCCACCGTTCAATCCTGGGCTCAAGTGCGTAACAGTGGGGGCATCCGTACCAGAAAATGGAGACCACCTCCACTTTCTCCGGTATGGCATCGGTGGTGACCGGATTGGATAAAACCCGATAGTGCTGGCCTGGCTGAAATAATTGCGGTGTACCGGATTGAATGATGACTGATGCTGAAGAGGTATCACCGGCTGCTGAGTGCGTGGTCGTGCTGGCCTGAGCTACCGGGGTATTTTGAGTAACGGTCACTTCCTGACTGTGTTGGGTATCACTGAACAGATAACTCGCTGCGACCGTGGCGATTCCCAGGAATGCAGCGATACCTAATATACCCTTCGTTTTTTTTATCATACGAGAGTCCTCTATTTTTCATTGTTATTCAGGGATATGGCGCTTTATAGACGACACATTACGCCAGCATCTGACGAAAAGGAAGTCTGATCAAGCAGGCAGGTCTGGATGAGAGGAAAATGACAGAAGCCGGTAAAGCTCAGACTTCTGTCAGTGATCAGGGAAAAAAAACGATCAACGAAGACCGCTGATGTAGTGAGAAACCGCTTCGATCTCTTTATTGCTCATCTTCTCGGCAATGGTTCTCATGATTTTGGTGTCACCATCGTTGGTTCGATCACCTTCACGAAGATCGCGCAGCTGCTTGGCGGTGTACTCTGAATTCTGGCCCGCCAGTAAGGGGAAGCCCGCCAGGAAGTTACCCTTACCCGTGGGAGAGTGACAGCTGGAGCAGGCCGGAATACCTTTCTTGGCATCCCCACCGCGATAAAGTGCTTGACCCAATGTGACATACTTGGCGTCTGTTGCTCCCTGAGGGGCAGGCTGACTGGCAAAGTAAGCCGCCAGGTCAGCAATATCCTGCGAGGTCAGAGCGCTGACGAAGGGCATCATCTCTGGCACAGAGCGTGCGCCATCCTTGATTTCAGTGATCTGTTTGATCAGGTAACGCTCCCCCTGACCGGCGAGATTTGGCCAGTTTGGAGCAAGACTGATCCCTGTAGCACCATGGCAGGCAGCACAGGTCGTCGCTTTGCTCTTGCCTGCTGCTGCATCGCCTTTGGCAAAGGCGATGCCCGTTATCCCCAAAGAAATTACCAGAGTGAGAATGACTTTTTTCATTACCTGACCCAGTTACGGCGTTTGCCTCAAATGGCTGTTATTATTCATCAGACCTGACAGCTTTTATTGTTTAGCGAAACAAGACCCATACAGAGATTCGCATCTGCTTTCTGTCTGCTTCAGCATCAGGTGACATGACGGCATGTACCTTGAACGACGATAGTATAAACTACTCAACCGGCGACCGGTACAGGCAGAGCGATATCGATCCGTTGGAAGTGATACCCGGGAGTCGGACAGGCTCCCATTGCCCGTTTGCTGATTTCTTTTACGTGATTTATTGAGTCCCGTGCTTATTTATCACCGGCTTAAGTAGTTGGCCAAATGGAATCGTATATTTCTGGCTAAGTGGGCAGTTGCTATGCAAGGCGCAACGTAGGGAGCATAGCCGTAGCTATGTGACCGGAGTTGCAACGCCGCAGAGTGACTGACAACTTAGTCAGAAATATATGATTTCATTTGGTTAACTACTTATTGGCAATCAGCAAAGATTACTGGAATAGATGAAACCCCATGAGTGATACCAGATCTTCATTAAATTACCGCCAGGCCTCTTTTTACAAGAGTGCGGCAAGGCTGAGCCAGTGTCCGGAGAATGAAGGTCGTGAAGTGGCCTTTGCAGGTCGCTCTAATGCAGGAAAGTCCAGCGCCCTGAATGCGCTGACGGGGTCCAACAAGCTGGCTCGTACCAGTAAGACGCCGGGAAGAACCCAGCTCATCAACTTCTTTGACGTGCAGGATGGTGTCTTTCTGGTGGATCTTCCGGGCTACGGTTATGCCAAAGTGCCTGAAGCCATGAAGCAAGAGTGGCAGCATCACATGACCGATTATCTGGAGCGTCGCGAGGCGCTGGTTGGTTTGGTGCTGTTGATGGATATTCGTCATCCGATGAAAGAGTTCGATCAGATGATGCTTAACTGGAGTGTAAGTGCAAACTTACCGCTGCACATACTGCTCACCAAGGCGGACAAACTGAAACAGGGGGCCGCCAAACAGGCTCTGAACAGCCTCAAAAAGGATCTGTCCCGATTCCCGCAGGTGAGTGTTCAGTTATTCTCTTCGCTCAAGAAAACCGGTGTTGATCAGCTCTCTATGAAACTGGATGAGTGGTTTCTTGCACCTGAGCCCGATGACATTTATGACGATCAGGATGACGAGCACATGGCGTCTGATGATTAATCCCTGCTGAGCATGGCAAGCTGTCCTCCCGATTATGGAGGACTTAAACCTGAACCAAAATCTCTCCTGACTTAGCGGGTAGAGTCAGTTCAAGGGTGCCACCTGAAGCATCAATGCCCTCTTCCTTATTTATCAGAGACGAAAAACATCCTTGCTCGAGACCCGTCTGCCAAATCGGTATAGAGAGCTCTTTCGGTGTGGTTCCTCGGTTTATTGCACAGATTATCCGCTCACCATCCAGACAGCGGGCAAAGGCAATCACATCGCCTTGTGCATAAAGCCACTGCACACTGCCTGACTGCAACGCTGAAGACTGGTTGCGCAGGGATGTCAGCTGCTTGATAAAGTCCACCATATCCTGCCGGGAATCGAGCCTTTCCCACGGGAAACAGCGGCGATTATCCGGGTCATGCCCACCTTCCAGAGCGACTTCCGTCCCGTAATAGAGGCAGGGGACACCGGCCCAGCAGAACAGAAATATCAGGGCACAGCGTAGCGTTGCCTCATCGCCGTTAACCATGGTCAGAAAGCGCATGGTATCGTGGCTATCCAGCTGGTTAAGTTGGCAGAGCTGGTTGCTCCAGGGAATTTTTGCCATGGCTTCCATCAACCATCCGGCAAACTCGTCTGCTTCAATACGACAGGGGGCGAAGGCAATATCCAGATTGGCAAAGAAAGCCCGAACGGGGTGGGCAAAGCCGTAATAATTCATTGCCCCGTCTTCCTGGTCCCCTTGCAGCCACTGGGTTGCTTCAAAAAAGTGCTCGCCCAGTACATAGCATTGTGGATTTTCGGCCTTGGCTGATGCCCGAAATGCCCTGACGTAATGAGCATTGTTGGTTGCGCCCTCCCCTTCTCCCAGCATGTGAATAACATCAAAGCGCCAGCCATCAATACCGTAAGGCTGTCTCAACCAGTGGCGAATGACTGAGTTGTCACCCGCGTAAAAATAGCTGCGGACTTCAGGATTGAGAAAGTTCAGTTTTGGCAGGGTATGGATGCCCTTCCAGCCAATGTAGTTTTCGGAGTTGCCGTCAAACTGGTAATAGTCACGAAAGGGAGACCCGGGGTTCTGCCAGGCCCCCTGACCATCATCCCGCTGGTGAAAACGGTCGAACCATGGGTGGTTGAGGGAGGTGTGGTTGAATACCGCGTCCAGCACCACCTTCATGCCCCGCTGATGAAGATCGTTCACCAGCTCTGCAAACTCCTCATTGGTGCCAAGATGTGGGTCAATATTGAGGTAGTCGGTGGTGTCGTACTTGTGATTGCTGGGGGCGGCAAAGACCGGATTCAGATAGAGAGTAGTGACACCCAGTGATTGAAGGTAATTGAGCTTGTCACGGATACCTTTGAGATCGCCACCAAAGAACTCACAGGCACCCTGTTTTCCATGTTCTGAGACAGAATCTCCCCATGATTTGGCAATGGTTGGCTTTTCCTCACCCAGCAGACAGTATTCATTGGTGGTGACACTGATCCGGGGATTAGCATTGGCAAAACGGTCGGGAAAAATCTGATAGAAGACCTGATGTTTTACCCACTCCGGTGGCTGATACTCTGAGTTAAAACGAAACAGTGTTTCCTGACCAGGCATGCGCTTTGACAGACCTGCGCCATGAAGCCACCACTGATTCTCTGCTGTGATCGCTTTAAAACAATAGACCGTTGTCGCCTTATCCCGGTTGATGGGAATCGTGGCCTGCCAGGTGGTTAACCGTCCAGCGTCTTGAGATAGCTCCATCGGAATGAGTTGTTCTTCATTGTCTGGTTCGCAGCGGACATGCAACGCTTCAGGCTGAAAATCTGACCCGGTCACAAGATAAACCGTGAGTGAAGTATCAGAAGGGACAACCCAACGGTGATCCTGCCCGTGGTACATAAATGGTGCTTTCATACGACATTCACCCACTTGTTTGACTCCATGGAATTGGTTTTATCAGTGCTTCAGCATCAATCAATGTGGCCCGGGAGCAGAGAAATATGGATTAAACCAGACCACGTTCCGCCATGGATAGTATCTTTCCCTGTCCCACAATCATATGATCCAGCACCTGAATATCCACCAGTTGCAACGCCTCTTTTAACCGTTGGGTAATGCGAATGTCAGCCTGACTGGGCTCAGGATCGCCCGATGGGTGGTTGTGACAGAGAATCAGTGATGCTGCATTCAACGCCAGCGCCTGCTTCACCACCTCCCTGGGATGAACGGTGGCTGTGTTCAAGGTGCCCTGAAAGAGTGTTTCCAGCGTAATAACCCGGTGTCGGGTATCCAGAAAAAGACAGGCAAACTGCTCCCGCTGAAGACCCTGGAAGTGCAGCTGCAGGTACTCCCGAGTTGACTCCGGGCTGGAGATAACATCGGAGTTGGCTACCTTTTCACGCAGTACCCTTCGGCAAAGCTCCAGGGTAGCGCTGAGCTGCGTAGCCTTGGCAGGCCCAAGGCCTTTAACGGACATAAGATGCTGATGGCGGGTGGTCAGCAGTTTTTCCAGGCCACCAAACTGTTCCAGCAGATGGCTGGCCAGTTCCATCACGTTCATACCCTGGCAACCCGTTCTTAACAGCAGTGCCAATAGCTCCGCTTCAGTGAGGGCTGAAGGGCCCATAGCCAGTATCTTTTCTCTTGGCAGCAAATGATGACTCCGGGCTTTTATGGTGGTTATACCGTCAGCTATTCACTGCTATGATGGAGCGGATTTATGGTGAGTAGCCCATGGCGTTCTGTGCGGTTCCTGACTACTCAGACAAAAAATTGCCGGTTTAATTCCCTGAGGAAATTTGCAACCTATGCAACAGCTAAGTAACAAACGCATTGTTCTTGGTGTTACCGGTGGCATTGCTGCTTATAAGAGTGCAGAGCTGATTCGTCTGCTGACCAAACTGGGGGCTGATGTCCGTGTGGTCATGACCAGTGCCGCCTGTGAGTTTATTACCCCGTTAACCCTGCAGGCACTGTCCCATAACCCGGTGCATCTGGATCTGCTCGACACCGGGGCGGAAGCGGCCATGGGGCATATCGAACTGGCCCGCTGGGCGGATGTGGTTCTGATTGCCCCTGCCACGGCTGACTTTATTGCACGACTGGCCGGTGGCCATGCGGATGATCTGTTAACCACTTTGTGCCTGGCCACCAGTGCACCTATCTGCCTGGCACCGGCCATGAACCAGGGGATGTGGCGTGACAGTGTGACCCAGCGAAATTGCGAAGAGCTGCTGGATCGGAATATCCATTTGTTTGGCCCGGGCGATGGCAGCCAGGCCTGTGGTGATATCGGCCCGGGCAGGATGCTCGACCCTGAGCTGATTGTGGAAAAAACATCGGGGCTGTTCAGCCATGATATTCTCACCGGGGTGAATATCATGATCACCGCTGGCGGCACCCGCGAAGATATTGATCCGGTTCGGTATATTTCCAATGACAGTTCCGGAAAAATGGGCTTTGCCATTGCCGAAGCGGCGGTTGCATCCGGGGCAACGGTAACCCTTATCAGTGGCCCGGTGAATCTGGACACGCCGGATCGGGTCCGGCGGGTGGATGTGGTCAGTGCCAGGGATATGCACCAGGCAGTTCATGATCAGATGGAGGGGATTGATATCTTTATCGGTTGTGCTGCTGTCAGTGACTATCGCCCTGCCGAGGTTGCCCGGGAAAAGATCAAGAAAGACCCTGACAATGGCAGTGAAACCCTGGAGATTAAACTGGTGCGTAACCCCGACATTATTGCTTCGGTCACTGCTCTGGACACACCGCCCTTTGTGGTGGGTTTTGCCGCAGAGACGCACAATGTGCTGGGCTACGCTGCGGATAAGATGCGCCGCAAGAAGATGAATCTGGTGGTGGCCAATGATGTGGGTGACCGGGAGATTGGCTTCAGCAGCGACAGCAACGAAGTCACCGTCATCGGCGAAGCGCTGGAAGAGCCATTACCAAGAGCATCGAAAAAAGTGGTGTCCCGCAAGCTGCTGCAGATTGTTGCCCGCCGTTTCAGAAAGTGGAAAAGCCAACAGCCCAAAACTGAGACAGTTGAACAGCCTTGAAAGGCATTTCACGGTAAATACACAGGGAATTAAACGACATGAGAACACTGAAAACCCGTATTCTGGATCCACGGCTGGGCACAGAGTTTCCATTGCCGGAATACGCCACAGAAGGCTCAGCAGGTATTGATCTGCGAGCCTGTCTTGATCAACTGATGACCCTGGAGCCGGGTCAAACCCAGTTGCTGCCTACCGGTATGGCCATCCACATTGAAGACCCGTCCCTGGCGGCGATGATCCTTCCCCGCTCCGGCCTGGGTCATAAGCATGGCATCGTTCTGGGTAATCTTGTGGGACTGATTGACTCTGACTACCAGGGGCAGCTGATGGTCTCCTGCTGGAATCGGGGAAATACCACGTTCACGGTTCAGCCGGGGGAGCGTATTGCCCAGTTAATACTGGTTCCTGTGGTTCAGGCCCGACTGGAGATTGTGACAAGCTTTGACGAGAGTGACCGTGGTGCCGGAGGCTTTGGGCACTCCGGAACCCACTGATTACGACTTTTGGTCTCAAGGGCCTGGCTGGTTGTGCCAGGCCTCCACCAATAAAAAATAACCAGGGCCTGTTGATGTTACGTTGCCAGTTCAAATTGAGCCCGCAACGAAACGTCAACAGGCCCTGACACCATGCTCAATCAGTTAGAGCTCCGCAGGAGGAGTCATGGATAAGCCTGCTTTATCCTCTCAGGAAATCGCCACGGTTCTGACCGAGGCACTGCCCTATTTGCAACGCTACGCCGGTAAGACCGTCGTCGTTAAATACGGTGGCAATGCCATGGAAAACGACGAACTGAAAAACAGCTTTGCCCAGGGCGTGGTCTTGCTGAAGGCGGTGGGTATTAATCCTGTGGTGGTTCACGGTGGCGGTCCACAGATAGGCGACATGCTGAAACGACTGAACATCGAAAGCCGGTTTGTGCAGGGCATGCGAGTCACTGACTCCAATACCATGGATGTGGTACAGATGGTATTGGGCGGACTGGTTAACAAGGAGATAGTGACACTTATCAACAACAATGGCGGGCGGGCTGTTGGTGTTACCGGCAAGGATGGTCGATTTATTCGTGCCAAACGGTTGCTGGTGACCGAGATGACCCCGGAAATAACCGCGCGGGAGATTATTGATATTGGTCAGGTGGGCGAAGTGGAATCCATCGATACCGACATCATCACCATGCTGCAAAACTCCGACTTTATTCCGGTGGTTGCGCCTATCGGGGTGGATGATGCCGGTGCCTCCTACAATATCAACGCCGACCTGGTCGCCGGACGCCTGGCCGAAGAGCTGGTGGCAGAAAAGCTGTTGTTACTGACCAATACGGCAGGTCTGTTGGATAAGGATGACAACCTGCTGACCGGACTGAACTCAGAGCAGGTCGAAGCATTAATTGCTGATGGAACTATTTATGGCGGCATGCTTCCCAAGATACAATGCGCGCTTAATGCCGTGAAGTGCGGTGTAAAAACAGCGCACATCATTGACGGCCGGGTGCCACATGCCGTTCTGCTTGAACTGTTAACTGACCGGGGAGTGGGCACCCTGATAACCGGAGATAGTGTTTAGTACTCATAATGGATATGTCTCAGAAAATTTCTCGCAAGCAGCAGATTCTGGAAGCCCTGGCTCATATGCTGGAGACGGCTCCGGGGAACCGGATTACCACCTCGGCCCTGGCCAGAGCGGTGGGTGTTTCCGAAGCGGCCCTGTACCGTCACTTCCCGAGCAAGGCAAAAATGTTTGAAGGGCTGATCGAGTTTATTGAGGAGACGCTGTTTTCCCGAATCTCGCTGATTCTTTCTGAAGAGCCTCATGTGACTGCACGGTGTGAGAAGATCCTGCTGTTGCTGATTGGCTTCTGTGAGAAAAACCCCGGCTTGACCCGTATCCTGACCGGGGATGCATTGGCTGGTGAGACCGAGCGGTTGCGCCAGCGTGTGACTCAGCTGTTTGACCGTCTGGAGACACAACTCAAGCAGACGTTACGTGAAGCGGAAATCAAGGAAGGTGTGCGACCCCGGCTGACCGTCAGCGTAACTGCAAATCTGATGCTGGCTGCTGCCGAAGGCCGTATTGCCCAGTATGTTCGCAGTGAATTCAAGCGCAAGCCCACGGAAAACTGGGCGGATCAGTGGCAAATTCTTTCTGCGTTGGCGTTCAGATAAGTTCTGGTTTTCCTGGTGTCTGGCCATGGTCAGGCACCGGATACCTGACCAACGATTCCGTTATGACCGGTATAAGCTGAAGGCTTTGCCATTCATAATAATTTGCAGTTCACTCTTTGTTGCTTTAATCACCTGAATTCGCTTTTCCTCTGCGATGCGTCTGCTTTCCTCGTCACCAATGGCATCTTTTTCCTGTTTCCGGCGAATCGAAAAGATGATCTGGTTATTGCTGAGCTGCCAGGTACCAAAACTCTTTTCCGATGCAAGCGTTCCCAGTTTCTGAAAGAACGTGTCAAAGGAGCCACTGTGATCGAGGTTCCAGTCCATGGCAATAATCAATATCCTTGATCACGCCTTCGTCGGATGTTTCCAGCAAAATCGGCTGGTGGATCTTAAGGATAGATCTAGCGCCTGCATCACCACTGAGTAATTTCAAATCTGCCTGAAGAAACGCCGGAAATAACACGGGATGAGCCGGGATCGGATCTTCAGATTGATAAATCGGCCTGATGATTTTCTTGAATTCATGTTTTCTAAAACCTGCAATAAGGCACTGGTAAGTATCAGGTTCGATGTGGGGCATGTCTCCCAGGCAGAGAAGGATATGTTGATCGTCAGGAATATGGTCAATGGCTTGCACAATGGAAGAACTCATACCTTGTGCAAAATCAGGGTTGTCCGTGTAGGCAAGCCGGTATTTATCCAATGCACGTTTAAGGCGGTGATCCTGAGGCCTGACAATAACTAAAACGTGATGAACATGGGGCTGAGCATTCAATGCACTGCGGATGGCCATAGGGATGCCGTTAATATCATGCATCATTTTATGGCCGTTAAACCGCGTACCTTTACCGGCGGCTAAAATAACCGCCGTTATTTTCTCGCCAGGGTTCGATGCGGCAATGCTAACGGATGTCACAGGCGGCCGTCTGACTGATTTGATCTTCTTTCTTTTCCAGTGCTTTACCAGGCTGTATGCCATTTTTAATGGCTGTGATTTCAGCAAGAATAGACAGCGCAATTTCAGCCGGGGATTTACTGCCGATATTTAATCCCACCGGGCCATGGAGTTGGTTAACTTCAGCTTCACTGAAATCAAAGTGCTCCCTGAGGCGTGTGCGGCGTTCCTGGTTGTTGAGTTTTGAGCCAAGGGCACCAACATAGAAGGCATCGCTTTTTAAGGCGGTGAGTAACGCCATGTCGTCTACTTTCGGGTCATGGGCGACGGCGACAATGGCTGTACGAACATCCACGTTTAAATCCTGAATGATATCGTCAGGAAAACCTTGTAACAGCGGTAAGTCTGGTAAGGGCCAGTTGCTCCGGTAATCAGGCCTGGGATCACTAACCAACACTTCAAACCCAAGGCCCTGGGCAAATTCAGCCAGATATCGGCCAGTTTCACCGGCACCAATCACCATTAATCGCCAGGTTGGGCCAAATACGTTTTGCCAGTGGGTTGGTGACAGCTCGGGTGCCTGTTGCTGCCAGGGAAGATAAGTCACCTGACCCGTTTCAAGGCTTACCTTTCTTAAGCAGGTTTTTCTGGTTGCAATATGATCAATCAGACATTTAACATCTTTAATGTCATTGAGAGGTTCCGCCATCAGTTCTAAAGCACCGCCGCAAGGTAATCCAAAACGGTGACGCTCTTCAGCCGTTTCTCCGTACATGATTTTTTGTACAAATCTGACCGGGTGTTGGGCTAGCTGTTCGATCAAATCTTCTTCAACACAACCGCCACTGACACTGCCAAAAAAACGACCAGAAGAACTTACCGCTAAAAGGGAGCCTACCGGGCGGGGGGAAGTACCCCAGGTTTTAGCCACACTGACGAGGGTAATGTTCTCGCCTTGCACAAGGCAGGATAAACAACCATTTAATACTTCTAATTGTGAACCTTGCATATTGTTTTAATTAAACCCTTGCACATAACGGGTCTTCGTCCCTCGGACAGCCTCCTAGGGACGAAGCACCACACTCAAATTAACTCAGTTTAAAAGGCAAGCTTCTTAAACGCTTACCCGTTGCGGCAAAGATGGCATTGCCCACGGCACCGGCAATGGGTGGTAAACCGGGTTCACCGACACCCGTTGGTGCTTCATCACTCTCTACAATGATCACCTCAATATCTGGTGATTCATTCATTCGCAGTATCGGGTAATCATGGAAGTTACTTTGTACCACTGCACCGTCTTTAACGGTGATCTCACCGTAAAGGGCAGCGGTTAAGCCAAACAGAATGCCACTTTCCATTTGCTGGATAACGATTTCAGGGTTAACCGCCAAGCCGCAATCCAGCACACAGGTCACTTTGTGAACTTTAATCTGGCCGTTGTTCACCGATACCTCTGCGATTTGAGTCACGTAAGACAGGAACGAAGCATGAACGGCTACGCCGTGATAGTGACCTTCAGGCAAGGGTTTTCCCCATCCCGCTTTTTCGGCTGCCAGCTTTAGCGTGTTCGCCAGTCGAGGATTACTTTTTAAGTGTTTCAGGCGATAGGTGACAGGGTCTTGTTGTTGCGAAATGGCCACTTCATCCATCATGCTTTCTTTAAAAAAGCCACTGAATGAGTGACCAACACTGCGCCAGAAACCTACCGGTAGCCCCGGATCAACCGTCACGTGGTCAACGGATTTATGGTTGGCATCATAATCTTCGAATAAACCTTCTACGGACGTAGGATCGACCGTCCAGCCGTCAAACAGGCCATAACCCGCTTTACTGATCCAATCAACCATGCCATCCGGCAGGAATCCCGGCATCATGGCATCGGTCACTTCGTCGATGGTATAGGGCAGGATGTTTGGACCGGAGCGCTTAACGTTCCAGCTGTCAATATTACCGTCTTTATCCAGGCCAACCTGAAATTCAGCCATGGATGCAGGACGATAATAATCGCGTTTTGTATCGTCTTCACGGCTCCAGATCAGTTGCACCGGAAAACCCGATGCTTTGGCTATGGAAACGGCTTCTGCAACATAATCGCTTGAGATACGACGTCCGAACCCTCCTCCCAGGAACGTACTGTGAACAGTGACATCGTCTTTTGCTACATCACCGTAAAAGGCGGCTAATTTGGCAGCAACACCCGGGTTTTGGCAGCCTGTCCAGATTTCTAATTTATTACCGGTGAATTTCGCCGTGCAATTCATCGGCTCCATTGTGGCGTGGGCCAGGTAGGGGGCCCAATACTCTCCGGACACAACCGTATCAGAGGTTTTTAATGCCTCACGACCGTTGCCTTCTTTGTGTGCATTATCGGATTCATCGCTATCCAATGCTGCTTTAAATAATTGTTTGCCGTTGCCTGCTTCAGTGGAGTCACTGGAAAAGTCAGACAGGGTCTCCGGTAATTCCCATTGTACGTCCAGCACAGGCAAGGTGGCTTTTGCCTGATAGTAATGATCCGCCACCACGGCCACACCGTTAAAGATGCTGACCACGGCTTTGACGCCGGGCAGGCTTTTCACTTTGCTATCATCAAAGCTTTTCACGGTGCCACCCGATACGGGGCAGCGTTTTAATGCCGCCCGGTGCAGGCCAGCAAACTCCACGTCCAGACCAAATTCCGCTGAGCCTGTGCTTTTCGCTACGGCGTCCAAACGTTTTGAGTGTTTACCAATGTATTTGAAGTCTGCTTTTTTCCTGAGCGGTGTCTCTTCAGGAAGACTCAAATGAGCAGCCACTTTGGTAAAGTCACCGTAAGGCAGCTTTTTACCATTGGCGACAATCATGCCGTTATCCGTTTGAATTTGATCCAGCGGCAGTTGAAGTACTTGTGCGGCCGCCTGTCGAATAACCATACGAACATTGGCCGCCATTTGCCGCAGCGGAATAAAATGCACGCGAATACTGTTGCTACCACCGGTCAGTTGCAGTCCATATTCCGGGTTTGCATATTCTTCATGAGCGCCAACGTTTTTAACCTGGATTTTACCCGGATGAACGTCGAGTTCTTCCGCCAGCATGGTGGTCAGGCCCGTGTACACGCCCTGGCCCATTTCGGAACGGGGAAGATAAAAATAAATGTCATTATTGGCGGTAATTTGCAGCAAAGCATTGGGTTGCAAATCACCGTCCATGGCATTGGGAAATTTAACACTGGCACAGCCCGTCAGTGGAATTCCCACCACTAAACCACCACCGACAATGCCCATTTTTTTGAGAAAGCTACGGCGGGAGCTGTTCTCTAATGTCTGTTTGTTTTGCGTTAGTGGTTGTTCAGTGACACTCATGATTGCACCTCCTGTGTCTCCGGTGATGCAGTTGCCGTTGGATCAAATACCTGAACCGCTTGCAAACGGCCTTTGCCATTTCTTAAATCTGCCGCTGCATTTTTGATGGCTTTTTTTACATTGGGATAGGTGCCGCATCGGCAGATATTGCCGCTCATGGCGATGTCGATATCGCTGTCACTGGGGTTGTTGTTCTGGCTCAGCAATGCGGTAGCACTGATGATTTGCCCACTTTGGCAATAGCCACACTGGGGAACGTCGGCTTCAACCCAGGCGTTCTGCAAAGTGGACATCATTTGTGGGTTACCAAGGCCTTCAATGGTGGTGATATGTCGATTGGCCACGGCTTGAACCGGCATGATGCAGGTTCGGGTACTCACACCATCGATTAGCATGCTACAGGCACCACATAAGCCCATACCGCAACCGAATTTTGTGCCTTTCATGGTCAAATGTTCACGAACCACCCAGAGCAACGGTGTATCTCCCGGTGCCTCGACATTTACCGTTTGTCCATTTAACTTAAAGCTAATCACGTGTGCCTCCCCCGGCCGTGTCAGTTTCTTATTAGCTAAAATACTTTTTTGTCAGAAGACGATTGTCGTCAATATTTCTATATTTTTATGGATCCTGCGCCGCAGCCAGATTGGCTACGGTCGCACTTTAACAAACAGTATGAAGGACGACCTCATACCCCATAGGCATCTCTATAGGCTTTAATTTCCGGTGCGTACCGGCGGATCTCCGGATGATGTTCACTATACTCAAGCAAGTCAGACAGGGAAACAATACTCAACACCGGAATATTGAAATCACGCTCCACTTCCTGGATAGCAGAAAGCTCTTTTAGCGTTGCGGGCTCTCCTGGCGTTGAAGACTCCCCCTGCCCTTTTTCCTGACGATCCATGGCGACCACAACGGCTGCGGGTGTCGCGTCCGTTTGCTCAATAATGGTCATCACTTCACGAATCGCTGTGCCTGCCGTGATAACATCATCAACAATCACGACCCGCCCTTCCAGGGGCGCACCGACAATATTCCCTCCTTCGCCGTGATCTTTGGCCTCCTTGCGATTGAAGCACCACGGCACATTCCGGTTATGCTTTTCAAACAATGCGACGGCGGTCGCAGTAGCCAGGGGGATGCCTTTGTAGGCGGGCCCAAACAGCAGGTCAAATGCAAGCCCGGCATTGACCATGGCAGAGGCATAAAACTGGCCGAGTTTGCTGATGGCTTCACCACTATGGAATAACCCGGCATTAAAAAAGTAGGGAGATTTTCTTCCGGATTTCAGGGTGAACTCACCAAAACGGAGCACCTGCTGCTCAATGGCGAAATCCAGAAATTCTTTTTGGTACTGATGCATCGGGAGGGTCCTGTTCGCTATATGCCCGTAGTGCCGGACTCAAGGGCTGATCTTATACCAATATACGACCCTAAATCCCCTGTGTGAGGTGTTATTTCAGAGATATTGTGCAATTTATAATATTGGTTGCATCCCGGTCAGCAGGTGTGAAATTACGGAAACCGTCAGGTGTCACTTCGTCAGAACTGCAGGCTGCTGTAGAAGAGACCGGATTTATGCGGATAAACATACGGGAGGCGACCCGTTATCATTTGTCCGATATAATCCAGAAATTTCTGTGTTCAACCGTACCATAAGAATGTTAATCATGCCTTATAATAGGGGTGAGGGCTCTTACCAACTCTGTCGTACAGTTGATGCAGGGTTAATCCCGGTTGAGTAACTGTATCCTTGAAAAGCTTAGACTTTAGCCGTCGTTCATCTTGATCAAAGCAACTGCTGCTCAGGCTGAGATTTGCTCAAATGGTTTTGCAGGTCTTCAGTTTCTGTTTTTCCGGTTACTGTCTTGCCGAGGTAACAAGCTTAATGCCAGAGCATGTAAACGGCCTGGTAAGGTGTATTCGATGAGAGTTATCAGTTTAAATTGCGAAGGCATTAAAAACGCACGGGAAAAAGGCCTGTTTGACTGGCTCCTGGAGCAGGATGCTGACCTTATCTGTCTGCAGGATACCCGTGAAGACGAGCAGGTGATTGAGGATCAGTATTTTCTTGATGGCTACTTTGGTTATGCTTTCAGTGGTTACAACAGGGCTGAGCGAGGTGGTGTAGCCATCTATACCCGTCATGCTCCCAAGGCTATTATCAGTGGCCTTGGTATTCCTGAGGTTGATGAAACCGGCCGTTACCTTCAGGCAGACTTTGACAAGATCAGTCTTGTCAGCCTGTACGTGCCGGAAGGTGACACTGAAGAAAACCTGAATTTCAAGTACCGTTTCCTGGATGGCTATTCCCACCACTTAAGCAAACAACGTCGTAAGCGTCGTGAGTTCCTTATGTGTGGCACCTGGAACATTGCACACCGCAAGATTGATGTGGCCAACTGGCGTGATGCCCAGGAGGTCTCAGGTTTCAATCAGGCGGAGCGTGGCTGGATGGAAGGTTTGCTGGGTGATATGGGCTTCTTTGATGCTTACCGTGAGGTTGACCGGGAGGCGGGCAAGTACAGCTGGTGGCAAGATGAGTATCTGCGCCATGACAATGTTGGCATGCGCATTGATTACCAGATTATCACTCCGGGCATGCGTCACCGCGTGCTGAATGGCGGTATCTACAAGGGTCAGGCCTTCTCATCCCATGCACCGGTCATCATTGATTATGACTGGGAGCTGGGGTTCTGACTATTTTCTGAACCTGATTCATCATTTTGTTTCCGGGTAGATGGGAACATTGCTGAAAAAGGAGAGAGTCAACGACGTTGGCAATCTCCTTTTTTCATTTTTAGTGAATAAAAAAGAATAAAGTATCTGGTTTGACCAATCACTCTGCAATATGTCGATTTGCAGCCCGTTGTGTATGGAACTTTTTAAATAGACACACAGTCAATGGCACAGTTAAAAACTGCTGGCAGGTTAATTCAGGAGTGCTGGTTGCCATGAATATTCACCCCAAACCCGCTCAGTCATTCTGTCCTGTCGTTCAGACTCGGGATGTAGCCACGCAAACAGAAACAAGTACTATCAATCACCTTGGAAAGGAGGTGAAACTTATTGCTCCCCGTTATTTATACAACACCTGTTTTCCTCACCAAAGAACGAAAGTATGCCAGGAGGAGTTGTCCCGAAAAATCAAAATTATCAGAACAAATGCGTCATTGATTAATTTTCCATTGATTGAGACTACCTTATTGGCTAAATATGGCTTGTCCAAATGCATTGCCAAAGAGCAGGGTAAAAGATTTATTGCCGAATGTGCCATCGCCACGGCCATTAATGTGCAAATGCCTATCGGTAAAACGGAGGGCAGGCTGGAAGGAGGAGGCCTTCAATATTTGGGTGAGTGCATTAACAGCCTGGAAACTCTGATGGTAGAGGGATGGAATATAGAAGCATCGAAACGTCTGAAGAAAAACCTGGTTTATGAAACAACGCGAATCACCATCCCGTACGAAAACCTGAGCAGTGACCGGAAAGCTGCGGTCAAGAACTATATTCTGAAAAACAAGACACTCTTTGTTAACGATGCAGCCACGGAAAAAACAACTCAAGCCCTCAACCTGTTCAGACATCAGTTAGCCTATCAGAATGCTCTGGGTCTATACCCCCCGGCACCCCAACTATTCGACCTGAGTTCCCCACAAACAATCATCGATATTGAGGCTAACAGAGTGCTTCCGGGGGATGAATCTGGCGTACAGGAAATCCGGGGTGTCCTGCAGGCAAAAATGACCCGGGTACTGGCACAAATGACCGACCCTGACTCAGAGCTGGTCAGTATGATGCTGGACGATAAACGCGCTGCTGGCATGCTGGCAGCTGGTGACAAACAAATCCTCAGAACAGCATTGACCCATCGCCACGCCCAAATGCCCATACCTGGCCCTGAGGCATGTCTGTTTTATTTGCAGTTCGCATTTGAATTCAGGGCGAGCCTGATGTCTTCAGGCCTGGATCCAGAAGCGCTGTCTTCTATAATTGTTGGCTGCCTGAATGTGCATCAACTTGCAAAACGGGATCAGAAAATCCAGCAGGTGGAGATCTCTTCGGAAAGTTTATTGCATGCCTGGTCGCAAAGCAGCAGGATCTTATCGGTTTTATCGTACATAAAAACATCAAACAACATGGAAGCATTGGTCAAAGAGTGCGGTAAACAACTGACGTATGTACCGGATACCAACTTTTTCAGGATGATTAATAACCCATGGGTTTGTGAGAAATTCAAGCTTACCCCTCAATACGCCCCGGAGTATCACCAGAATAACCAACCTGGCAGCAGTTCAGGCCCGGGCTTTATAGCTAACTCAGGCAACGATACTCGAAAACGACCAGCAAAAAGTGATGATACTCTTCCGCATTCCAGTAAAATGGCCCGCCCGACAGAGTAAACAGAGCATTGGGTACTTTGTCGTAAAATGAGTGTTCGTGAAGTTGATCCGGGCTTTAGTACATGGTTTCAATGGGTTTGAAGTGTACAATCTCCGTTCACCCTGAGCGTCCTTCGGCTCCGATCAGGATGCACGGACGAAGGGTGCTTGGTACGATCTATCAGAGTTCGGAGTTTCCGCCCTTCGACAGGCTCAGGACGAATGGAGTGCGGAGGCACGACAACCCGTCAAACTCATTGAAACCAAGCACTAGCCCGGATATTTCATCAATTAATTAAGAAAAGATTAATGTACTGTTATTTTCTGATGAAGCTTTGGATCATCTGGATACATTCGTCGGTTCTTTTTTCAATATCAGTACTTTCCATCATCAGGATTTTTTTTTCAGATATTCCAGGATCGACGGTGTTGCACAGTACCCACTGATCAATATCTTTCTGGAAAATGATATCGTCACTGCGAATGCCGTCACTCTCCAGTGCAAATTTTCCTGTTGGCAGATAGCAGTAAGCATCAATTTTCTGGCTAATGGCGTTGGCCAGCTTGAGCATATAAGGGCTGATAGGGGTCTCGCATATTTTCAGCCAATATCGATGGTAGGCAAGTAATGAGGGAGGACCTGTATCGATAATGCCATGACCTTGCAGATTTTCTGTCCACTCAAGCATGGCACCCAGTGCTGAGCCAGCCATAGCCGTGGAAGTCACCTGACGGATTGCCTGATCTTCAACTATTGCGTCACGGGGCGTCTTATACTTCAGATGTTTTGCGATTTTTCGGTAATAGTCGGTGAACACCGACCATTCACTCCCAAGCTCTTTCACCAGAGCGTTACAGAGCGTTGTTTTACCCGTTCCATGGGAACCAATGAGTGCAATAATCATACTGCTGACCTGTTACAGAGTAAGTAGCTAACCATATGAAATCATATATTTCTGACTCCTTGTGCTGGCACTCTGCTTCGTTACAACTCCGGTCACATAGCTACGGCTATGCTCCCTCCGTTGTGCCTCGCATAGTACCAGCCCAAGTAGCCAGAAATATTCGATTCCATATGGCCAGCTACTTAAGAACCCGGCATATAGCCG
>NZ_PJPV01000050.1 GCF_002864045.1 Endozoicomonas acroporae | reverse complement strand
CAGTAATATGCCTTTACTGGGTGCTGAATAGTTACAATATATTGATGCCCTGTCTTTTATATTTTCCATTTCTATTTTTATTTTCTATGTTTATTTTGTATGCAGATAACATGTGGAGACTTTATGAATATTGCCGGTGCAAGTCAGACGACAACAATCGATTATTTGTCGTTAAAGGGTAATCGACAATCATTACAATCTGCAGAAGATGGGTCAGAAAAAGCTGCTGCTGTAAAGTTTCTTTCAAAGCTTGAATGCCTGGCATGTAGGGATGTATTTGAAAAACCACTGTCTACTCGTTGCTGTGGTAAAGTTTTATGTGCAGATTGCTACCTGTCACTTCCTGATCCCAAAAAATGTCCAATCCACAGGTTAGAGTTTAAGGGCTCAATTCAAGATGACTTAAAATGTCAAGACCGTATAATTAATAATCAAATAGAGGAAAGTGTAAGCCTTTTTAAAGATGTTCCATCTACCGGAACAAGTATCGATAAGCATAAAAGTAAGGCGCAGAATGACGCGATACAACTGATTAATTCCAGTGCCACGCCAAGTACGGATAGAACCCGTGAGCCAGTCAGGCAAAATGAAAGGGTGGAGAATACTGGAAACTATGACAATGTAAATTCTTTGTCATCTTCAGAATCGGGTCATATTTCCTCTTCATTTGGCAATAGAACCTTCAACTTTCAAGCTTCAGGCTCGTACTCCGTGAATTCTTTTCCTGACATTGGTATGAACTTTCGATCAGCCGGTAATCTTCTTCATGTAGTAGCCGGAGATGGTATCAATCTTAATGGAAGACAGATTCAGGGTTCAAATCTTGTTATTCGTAATAATGAGGTTTTAGCTGGTCACAATGTAACGATTACAACTCCGGGTCGTCGAAGTACCCCTGTCAGGGAATATGATTTTAGAGAAGAAAATGTTGATTTTATTGATATACATACCAGACAGGGAGATATTCTCATCAAAGGACAAAGTGCCGTAAACCGGCATCAGGTGTCAGTTACATCATCCAGAGCGCCAAATCTCAGGAATAATAATCTTAGCCTCCATTGTAATGAAAATATTCAGCTGAGACTCCCGGAGTCATTTGTTGGCAGAATGCAATTACATACTAATATGGGAGATATTATTACCCATCGTAGCTACAGAATTAAATCCGGAGGAAGGCTTCATACCAATATGGGAGATATAAATGTTAAAGTCGATAGCTTGCTTGTTAATGCATGTGGAAGAACTAATTTTGGGGATAGTGTTGTAAATGTTCAGAATCAATATGTTCATTGGGGACGTCAGGTGTTAAATTGTGAAAGTAATACGGGTGATGTTTATATATGTGATCAGGGTTAACCGGGATTTTTTCTAACACGCCCAAATTACCCCAAGTGTTTCGTAAACGTTGTCACTGTTGTGCTGGCTATTGCTTATCTTTCTTCATCAATACTTTTTTCCTCTAGCCATGTCTTCCAGAAGTCCTTATCCACTCTATCTGCAAATCTACTGTTCTTTGACCATTCTTTATGTTGGGCCAGGAATTCATTTATCATCTCATCCACTTTTTTAGTATCTTCATCACTGCTTGCTTCTGATTTTAAGTTCATCATAAGAGTACTGTTTGGTAGTGGGTATTCAAAATGACCATTAGTATATAGCTCTTTGATCTGAGTTATCAGACGGATAACTGTCGATAACTTTTTATTATTTGTTGCACCCTCTTTAATCTTTTTTAACTGGTTTTCTAATGGTCTGATGACCCTTTTGACTTTAATTCCTGCATCAAATTGTAAACCTGCTATTGAATAGATCAGGCTTTTATCAGTGTTACGGGCAATTAATTCATCAAAGTCGTCGACGTTTTCCAAAATATCTTCAAGTCTATCAGCAATGTTCATTTTTAGTGTTTTAATAAGATCAGATAACCGATCCAGTCGTTCTTTATCGGGGATCAATTCTTCAGGATTGACAGCTTTCAGTTTTCTAATTCGGTCTTTTGCAAATCCAGTGTAGGGTAAAAATTTTGTGTAAAATGCATCTTTATGTTCTCTTAATTCTGAAAAAAAGCCGTCACTTCCCTCATATAAAACCAACTCGTCACTAATATGCAGTAAATCCAGGGCAGCAGGGTTGGAGTTCAAGCACTGCCAAATAAATACAGGCAAAGAGCATATCATGGCATCGATATCTTTTTCTGTATTTTTTTCAAACCTGTGACACGTACCACGAATTTCCGGCTGATATTTTTTTGATAATCTTTTTGTATCCAAGTTAAAGTCGAAAAAACTTTTACCAGATCTGGTGTTTTTTGTAATTATATATAAATCAATATCGGAAGAAGCGGTTGTAGTACAGTGCATACTACTTCCATTAAAAGCAATTGCTACAACATCATGGATATTAATCGAATAAAATTCTAAAAAACTGAAAGTTTCAGGGTTTTGTCTACGTGATAGTGCTCTCATTCCACTTGAATAAGAGGAGCAGTTATTTTTTAATTTGATGGTGCTGATTTCTCTTTGAATCAAGCGGGTGCATCGTCGTATATGGTCAAGGGAGAGGTCAGTATCTTTTGGCTCAGAATCCATTAATTCAATACATATTCTTTTAGCCATTTCAAGCCTGTTTACCTGTTCCCAAGAGTCTGAGCTGGGAGGGATTTCTCTGTCTTTTTCAAAAAATGAAACAGATTTACTGCTAAATGCGGGTAGCAGGTGCTTTTCTTTTATATGCTGTTTTAATTCGGTCTTTGATGGGAATAAAAGGTCATTACAAAAGCATTGAACTCCTGAAGGTGTCATATACCTGATCCTCCATATAATTACATCATTTCAAGACTACAGAATATGCATCGCATATATTTATAGTCCAATTATCACAAAATTTACTGAGAATTTACGATGAATACATTGGCAATTAATGCACTGCGCCCAGAGTTTGACAGTTATCAGAATAACGAAATTCAAAGTAACGCTGCTAAACTATGGAATCGGCTGTGTCGGGCTTATTCGCCCAGATATCAACACATTAAAACGGTTCTCACAGATAATTTGGTTGAATACTTTAACCAACATTTAACAGCTGATTACCTACCGGTCAATCGTCTTGTTTTTCATGTATCAGATGACACACTTAAAACCTTTTTATCACACTATGATGCCATTGAACAACGTCGGTCCGGTTTCCCCGATTATCTATCCGGTAACAATTCACCTGAATCTGATTATGAAGAGGCTATTAGACAGCTGTACGATGGTGAAGAACAACCGACAGAGGTAAAAATCTTATTCGGTATTCAGGGAATGGGCAATGGTCATTTGACACGCTCTCGTCTTCTTGCAAAAGCATTGGCCGATCGTGGAGCCAAAGTTCAATATCTTGTTTCAGGTCGTCAGAAGAATACACTTAATGATATGGAGGTATTTGGTGATTATTTGCACCGCAATGGATTTACTTTTATATCAGAAAATGGCCGTTTGAATTTTTTCCAAACATTAATACATTTCATGCATGACAGCTTTGGATTTATACGTGATGTCTGGACGTTAAATGTGAAGGACTATGACCTTATTATCTCTGACTTTGAACCGGTCACGGCCTGGGCTGGGTATTTAGGCAACAAGGCAGTCATTGGCTTTGGTCATCAGTATTCGTTTGACTATGATGTTCCCATGGTGCAGAGATTTTCCATTTCAAGGTTGGCAGTGAAACTCTTTGCTCCAGCCACAGAAACTATCGGGCTTCATTGGGTTAATTTTAACAATCAGCCCATCTTGCCTCCGATCATCGACACAACAATGCAACCATGCCCGGATAAAAATCATCTTGTTGTCTATTTGCCCTTTGAAAATCAGGATAATGTTGCTCATTTATTGAATAAGTTTTCGGGCTACCGTTTTAAAATTTATGGTCCCAGGGCACCGGAGGTTATTGGTAATGCGGAGTTTTTTCAAATGAGCGTAAAAGGCTTTAAAGAAAGTCTACAGTCATCCAGAGGGGTGATTTGTAATTGTGGATTTACGCTTATCGCCGAATGCATGCACATTGGATTACCCATTCTGACTAAACCTCTTAAGGGACAAATCGAACAATTATCCAACGCCTATACACTTGAAAATCGACACCTGGCTGAAGTGTTCTATTGCCTGAATTATGAAAATCTGAAGCCCTTTATAGAAACCGCCCAGCGTAAAGAGGCTAATCCATATCCCAATGTAGCGGATGCATTTGCCGGCTGGGTTGTCTCTGGTCGTAGAGAGACGGTTGCTGAATTGTCTGAAAAGCTCTGGCAGAGTCAACGAGCCAAGCGAACATTATGATATCGAAAAACGCAACCGTTAAATATTTCCCTGATAAAAATCCTTCTGAGCGGTAGAGACTTTTTCCAGGTAACGCCTGCTTTCCCCCCGGGGGGGCTGTGTCAGTGCCCAATATACCTGGTTTGGCTTCAGACCATTGATTTTCTGTATAGCGCGATCACGGCTGTTGCGATCAAAGGTGGCGAAGACATTACCGGCAGGGCCAAGCTCCTTCAGTGCCGCGTTAGTGACGTAATTGGCACCATGGCTATTGGCCTGCCCGGAAGAGCAACCGGTGATCAGAGTTGAGGATAACGCAGTCAATAAGATGAGGGTGCGAAGACGGGGCATTATGGCATCCATGTCGTTTATTGGTTCTGTGATTACTTTTCTGGATTTTGTAGCCGTCCGGGTCCTCTGCAAACGTTATTGCCGAATCGAATACACTAAAGCAGAAGTATTAATTTTTTCTAAAAAGTTTCAAAAACTGCCGTCCTCGCTAAGGACGGGCGCTATTCTCGAACAGCCTCTTAGCCGTTAAGCCCTTCAGAAGCGGCTTTGGCTTGAATCAGCTCGATTTTGTAACCGTCCGGATCTTCCACAAACGCTATTGTTGACTCACATGAACCCGTATGGGAGGATGCTTATAAAAATATGGGGGATTACAGAATAAATGAACAACAATATGGCATATGTCTACATAAGATACAGTAGTAAAAAACAAGAAGAGGGAGACTCGTATCGAAGACAGCTTGAGTCAGCGGAAGAGTACTGTAAAGAAAAAGGGCTAACCCTATCAAAAGAAATATTTTTTGATGCTGGGAAGTCAGCTTATTCTTCTTACAAAACCAGAGGTGATTTTAATAAAATGCTCGACATGATCAAGGACGAGGATATTCCCTTTGGATCATGGATTCTGTTTGAAAATATTGACAGGATGACAAGAGAAGGTACTAGAACTGCATTTAAACTACTGTCAGAAATAACTGAGAGGTGTAACGTTGCAATATTTAGAGGGGCTACAGGAGGACTTTTAGAATACAAGCTAGATGCTAATGATGAAATAATAAACTTTATCAATCTGGCTATTGATTCGTCGAGAGGCCATAAAGAAAGCCAAGAAAAATCTGTGCGAGTAAGTAATGGATGGCAGGCTAAGAAAAAAAGTATAAGAGATAAGCTGGAAACAATAGATCCTAAAATAGATAAAGAAAGGATTATCTTAACACAACGCCTCCCTCTTCACCTTGAGGCTCATATCACAGGCAAACACTTTCAGGAAGGGGTTAAGAAAAAATATGATGTAGGTTATTTTGTTGTTAAGGATGGCTACGTTGATGCGATAAAAAAAATATTTGAATATGCGTTAGATGAACGTAGTGATCAATATATTGCATCAAGAATGAATGAAAACAACGAGCTAAACACATTACTCGGAATAGAGGTAAATGGTGCTTTAGTGAAAAAAACATGGAATTCAACTGAGATAAATAGAATTATAAAGGAAAAGATAGTTCTTGGTCATTATCAGCCCAAAAAACACATCGAGGTCAAAAAAGGACATATTAATAATAAAGACTATATATTTAAAGGAAAAATGTTTACCGAAGATGATTTAGATAAAAGCTTTGATATTCCAGAAGGTGAGCTAATTAAAAACTATTACCCTCAGGTAATTGATGAAGATTTATACAATGAAGTACAAAGAATTCGATTGAGAAGGACTACCAAGAAAGAAGGTAAGACTGGATCTAAAAATTTGAATATTTTACGTACTTTGGTCAAATGCGAAAGTTGTGGCGGTAGTCTCCAGCACACCCCAAAAGGCAAGAAAAAGAAGCATCATACGGAGAAATTTTATTTAAGATGCAGAAAAGCATACGAAAATAGAGGTTGTTCAAATAAGGTTCTCTTTGATTATAAATTACTTGAAAAAAACTTATTGAAGTACTGCGATCACATTAATCTTGATCTAATTTTTGATGAAACCAGTGATCACTTGAAAAAGCTGAAAACAAAAAGAAATGGCCTTGAAATTGAGATCCAAAATCTTAATAAGAGAATGACACTGCTAGATGCCGAAATGGATTTAGCATTAGATAATGATGATAATGAGCTTGTAAGAGGTCTTTCTAGAAAAATAAGTCAATCAGAAGACAAATTAGAACTAATAAGAACACAACTTGAAGAAGTTCTTCAAGAGATATCATTCGTTGCTAAATCATCGAAAAAGTCAAATGCAGAACTCCATGATCTCATAGAAAAAGTGAGTTCTGGTGATGAAAAAGAGATAAGAAGAAAGTTAAATAATCAGTTCAAAGAAATAATAAATAAAATTGTATGCTTTTACGACAACGAAACAGAAGGTAGATACGCAGTTATTCTTTTTAGAGATGGCATTGCTCAAACAATGAGGATTGACATTGAGATTGATGATGAGTATACAGAGCAGCTTGTAAGTGAATTCACGAACCAGAGGAACGGCAATGAAGTACCTTCATACGATGATTAGGGTTAAGAATTTAGACGACAGTATTCACTTTTATACTGAAAAACTTGGTATGCAGCTTTTCAAAAAGTCAGTAAATGAGCAATACAAATACACACTGGCATTTGTTGGTTATGATGAATCTGCAATGATAGAGCTTACCTATAACTGGGACAACACTGAAGGCTATGACTTAGGCACAGCCTTCGGCCACATTGCCCTTGGGCATGATGATATTTACTCTCTGTGCGACAGCCTTAAGAAAAAAGGCGTTACGATCAAGCGAGAGCCAAACCCAGTTTTAGGGGGTTCTACGCACATCGCCTTTATAACCGACCCTGACGGCTACTCAATTGAGCTGATACAGACAAGTACGATGTCCAAGACAGATGCTGTATAGTTTTTAGGCAGCACTATTCTGTGAGAGCATTCTCTTTGCTCTCCTTCTCGACTTTTTAAGTACTTTTATGTTATCTTTTTCAGTCAGGTTGAGTTCGGCGTACTCCTGAACGCTCTTTTTACAATACGAGTAGTTGTTTTCATCCAAAATACTAGTAATAGTATCAATAAGTCCTTTGGCCTGAGATCCAGTTTTTACCTTTTTCATTATTATAAATCCGATCCATAAGCTCTCTCTCCTTAGCTTTTTGTTGTTGTGGTTTAACTGAGTTTCTCACGCTCAGCGTTATATTAAGTTTTAAAACTTTCTGAAACGAATGTCCAGTACTTTCTTTAAAAAAAATTTAATCAAAAAACGACATTGATCAAATATTGAACAGTAACTTTTCGAATTAATGGCTTATCAATTTATAATTGTCAATTAACCCAAAACAGATTTAATGGCTTATAAAAAATGGGTTGTCAACAAACTCGGTTTTAATTGTTAAAAACACACTTCTTTTAATTAAATTGAAAAAATAATTTATCCTTAAATCCTTATATAGGATATAAGAAAAACAGCAATACGACAATTGACTTACTAATGAAATCATGAATTAACTGTTGACTTAATCAACATGATTGATTTAAAATCAAATCATAACATTAGAAAAAATATGAAAAGCAATGATAAAGAAAGAGAAGTGATTCAGGAAATCAATGTCTCGATTCGAGAAAAATCCAAAACAAAAGATTTTTATGCTGAAGAGAATCGCAAGCTTGAAGAACATTTCAAGAACAAATTTAAAAAGAATAACGATAATAATAATAACGGAGATTTAACTAATGATTAAAACAAGATATCAGAATCAGGCTGAATTGCATAAAAAACAAAACGCTGAATTAAAAGAAAATGGTTACGTAAATATCAATACTCATCTATCTGCTGAAAATCATATATTTATTGAAAACCATAAAGAAAATAATGACCTTAATTCTATAAGAGATACATTAAATGATTTAATTGAAAAAGAAAGGCTTCATAAAGAGTATGAAGATTTCTTAGCCAAGAAAATCTTTAAGGGAAAGAAGAACATTAAAGTTATGATTAATTTCAATGAAGATAAATATTATAATTTTGATGTGATTTATTCATTTATTGAAAATAGAATTACCAGTACTGATTTTTCATTTGCTATTGATAAAGATGATCATGATTTGTTTTCAGTTCATGTTTATGGGGGTTATATTGAAAATAAAATATCAAAAAAAACAGCAAGAGATTTTATCGATAGAACTGTTGATTTATTAAATTATTACTTTATAAAAAACTTTAGCTGTAAAGTGTCGCCTATTCGAGAGCGTATATACGAAGAAGCTTATAAAGATCTAAATGGATAAAAAAATAAAGCGTAATCATAAAGAGGCTTAATGCCTCTTTAAGTTCCATCAGATAAATAAATGATTTTAATAAATTTATGAGAGCGGCATTATTGTTTATCTCAAGCACTTTTCTGACTGGAGTTTCTTAAAGTCTGTTGTTTCTCCTGCCGACAAAACTAACTCATAGGTTTTAACAACACGGTTGAACCTAAGTATATATTGACAATGAAAATTCCGGTTTGGTGGCAACCATTCGAGAATACCTGATGCTCCTTTTTCACGATTAACGCTGGCCTGAACTGCAAACAAATTTGACTCATCATTTGCAAACCGCTTCCGTTTTTCTGGAGTCCAGTGATAAGCTCCGTGATCCCACGCCCATTTCAAAGGCACAAGATGGTCAATATCAACTTGCCGAGCTTCATAAAAGGTTCTATCAGTATAAGGATCGTACCATTTGCCACGATTCGCAGTGCATTTATTGCTACCTTTATCAACAGTTGAACTACTTTGCTTTATAAGCAGCTCATGCCTTGTATTAATGCAATCTTTGTCATCGTCAGACCAGCCATTGCCGAAATATGAGCGACTATACTTCGGAATATTGCTCCCTTTCGCAGTAAAGCTATCATCAGAATTTGGTTTATATACTTTTGGAAGGCGGCCACCATCACTTAGGCATTCGTGAAGATTATCGTATGGCTTGAAGCTCTTAACTCGATTGTAATATGAGCTGTTAGTGTCATGGCATATGCCAGATTTACTTTGTTTAACTAAATCTGACCATCCAAAAACTGGAAAAATTAAGAGCGCAAGTATTAAACTTTTAGAGTTCATAGCGTTTTGTTGAAGCTACTCGAAAAAAAAGAGGCAGAAAGCCTCAAGCAGTTGATTTTTCCCAGTGATGAAAAATTGGAGTGATAATATTTTCAGATATATATTCTATTACAGGCACACACACAGCATCGCCCATAGCAAAATAGCCCTTATTGTGATTTTCGGGTAGCCAAAAATCATCACGCACACCCTGTAGACGTGCATACTCCCTTGGCGTTAAAAGCCTAACGCTCCAATCCCCATAACCAGCCCTAATGAGAATTTGCTTGCTAGAACCACCTCTTGGCGTTCTTAGGCAGCCAGCAACACCATCTGTCCTAAGTTCAGCCATAGATAAACCTTTTCTCATACGGCGATATACAGTGCCATATGAAAAATGGTCGTTATTACACATTTGCTGTAGCTTAAGTTGATGAGCAGGACTCATTTGAGAATAGGTGTGCTCCTTTCGATCTTTACTCCACCACAGATGCTGTTCATCAGGTAGATTGCTTTCGATAATATCAGCCAAAACTGAACCTGTAGCTTTAGGTGCTTTTATATCAATCAACCCCCAATTGAGATCCTCATTTTGAGAAATTATATTTTTAACGGCCTTAGATCGTAAGCTAGGATTTGCATCAAAGGTTGCCCACCATGTGTCAAGAATGGTTCCCTTCTGTTTGAGAATCATGACCTCTTTGGCAATACTGTGATGCACAGCCACGAAGAAAACTCTCGGACGACTTTGAGGTGTGAACATCACTGCATCTAGTTCAATGATATCAACGTAATACCCAAGCTCACTAAAGCTCTTGACCGTATTTGCTGCATCAGTACCTTTATGGGAAGTGAGAAAGCCCTTCACATTTTCAAGCAAGACAACTTTTGGCTCCTGCTTAGCTTCCCGCTTCTTATCAAGGATATGCAATACAGCATTAAGAGTGCCAGACTGCTTCCCTGCAAGCCCTGAACGATTACCGGCAACGGAAAGATCCGTACAGGGGAAAGACGCTGTATAGAGAAATACATCATCCGGAATAGATGAAAGATCCTGCGAGATGTCCCAGATATCGCCCAGCACAAAGTGGTCATCTCCGTAGTTTTCCACGTAAGTTGACTTTTTGTCTTCCGAGATATCGTTTGCCCAAACACAACTCCAATCATCTCTGGACAACCCTTCTCTTACAAGGCCAACTCCAGCAAAAAACTCAGCAAACTTCATCCAACAAACCTCTCGTTATATCTACGAATAATACCATCATCCCTGTATGCTATAACTCCACCAGTAATCTGCAATACCAACTCACCATGATCACGAACGTAACCAAAAGATATACTTTTTCTAAACCTTTGTCTCCGTGCCTGAGCATCAGCACTGCGGTCATAATTCGCACGATATAGAGGCAGCCACACATTGAAATGGTTATTAGCAAGCGAAGCCCCTGTAAGTACCTTTACAGTAACATCATCATATGTATCGGAATACGTACAAAATAGGTGATTTACTATGCAATCCTCCTGCAACTTGGCCTCACCTGTATTCAGATGATATTGGTACTCATACGATCCTCCAGATTTGGCAGATTTAACTTCCCACCCAAGGAGATCAGCCCCTGTTGTGCCAGCCCCGGATCTTCCTGTAAGTAAAGCGCCAAATAGCTCCCATAAGACCGAAGGTACAGAACCAGCAACTTTTAAATTGTGGGAGCGAAGAAGTTGGATTTTCTCACGATCAAAAATATGCCGAGAATAAAACTGGTAGGCGGTATCGATAGAATTCACGCCGACCTCCCAACATTCACAAGAAGTTCGGAGGGAGGCAACTGTAGAGCATTTGCTAATTTGCAGATATTGAGCAGGCTGACATTTCTCTGTCCTCGCTCGACTGAGCTTATATATGTTCTATCCAGACCTGCTTTTTCTGCAAGCGACTCCTGACTTAAGCCAGCAATTCCACGATACTTGTGGATAGTCTCTCCGAAGGAAAGAAGTATATTGTCGTTCTTTAGCATGATAGCCTCCTTTACTGCGGAGGTATCATTGACACATGTAGACTTTAAGTCTACTGACTATACGTCACATGTTTTATAGTGGAATACGAAAATCTACAGTATTAATGCTGAGCAAAGGAAGAGACGCACTCGCTTAGTTTTAAAACAAATCATGAAGCCGAAATAGATACTGAAAAAACGAAGTAGAAAACTAATGGCATTAGGGTTATTAACAAATAAAGAAGCAGCAGCATTTTTCCTTATTGAATAAAGGAAAAATCAAACGACACTGGTAATTATCGAAAATTATTTAAAAAAATACATTGACAAGTTAAAAAAACTTTTCTTGTTCTGGACAATTCGTGGTATTATTAAATTAATAATAAAAATAATACAATGAAAACAAATTTAAAAAACCAAAATCTTAAAACCATTAAAGCTGTTCTTGAATGGACTTTTGATAAATTAATTCGCGCAAGCAAGATATTTAAATATGCTTTCACCGCTTTATCAGTTCTTTCAATATCATTTTTTGTGATCGCTTCATTTATATTAGATCCTACTATCGAGATTGCTGCCAGAGTGGCTATCATGGCTGGCGTTATCTGCTTGGGAATTGAATATATAAAAAGAAAGAGATTAGAAAAAAACAATATTATTAAAGACTCTCTTGTACAGGAGGGTAAATAAAATGATTGATAAAACACTTCTCCATAAGCAACAAAACGCCTGCAAAAGAAAAGCTAGGCGACAGCGCTTAGCTCAGGGTGATAAAACTCTAACAGCTTTAGTTACAGCCGAAAATCATGCATTTCTCTTTAATTATAAAGAAGAGAATGCTTTGAAATCAGTAACTGACGTTATTAATGAAATCCTCAATAAATTCAAAGGAGGAAGCAAATACAATAAAATAAAAGGTGAACAAAATGAATAACAGTTTAATAAAAGGAGTTACAAGTGCATTAGTTCTTTCATTAATTCTTATTTTTTCAGGCCAATTGATGGCAGAAGATAATAATGCTGGCAGAGAAATCATTGAAGGACAAATCACAGATATTTTAGAATCTAAAATTAATTTGGAAAATGATTACGCCCACAAATGGATGAAAACCATGTTTGGCGATTATATTTTTCAACCATTTGACAAGACAGGTGTAATTTTCAGTGGTGAAACAACAATATTAACTGAGGTTATTGCTTTCACAAATGTCCTAGCATTAATTCTTGGTGTCATTATTATCTCCTATACCATGATCGGCGGAGCACTGGCTTCTGCAAGCTCTGGTGAGGTTTTAGGTAAATCATGGTCAAGCCTATGGGTTCCGCTAAGAACGGCTGTTGGCTTAGGATTAATAATGCCAATATCCATTGGTGGTAAAGCGGTATTATCAGCAGCACAGATTGCCGTTATTTGGTTAATAATTTTAGGCTCAAACGCAGCAACCATTTTATGGAATCATTCAGTTGATTTAATGTTTGGTAATGAAACTCCTGCCAACCAATCAGGGGAGTTAAAGCGATTTATTGCTTCAAATCAGGTTGTATTTGATGCGAATAACATAGCCAAAATAGTTGATCAGTTGGCCTGCACTGAAGCCCATTTAAGATTTGCTTCGAATAATCAAAAAACTAATAATTCACAAAGATCTGTGAATTCAAGAACTATAGCTATAGCAAGAGATAAAGATAGAAAAGAAGTTGGTAGATTGATTGCAGATATTAAATATCCAGCGAACACGAATCAGTTCACAATCGGGCGACAAGATTTTTCTAAATTATTCAATAATCCGAATGCTTTAGTTATACAATTTGGTGGTATTACTGGTAAATGCGGAGAAATTCGAAAGTCTGGTACGGCATCAGAAAGACAGATTAAAAACAAAGTTGATTATGTAAATGAAGAATTATTCGGAACGAATAATAATAATGCAAGCTATAAAGAAATTATTGAAATTGCTGCATCTAATGAAACATTTAATCAACTTTCTAAAACATATAACGAATTATTACCTGTAGCTTTAGCTATTACATATCATGCAAAAAGAATTTATGCCAACGAGTTTCCTTATCCAGAAACCGGATTAAAACCCTTCGGTGTAACAATTGAGCGGGCGCTCGCAGATCCCGATGAAGATTATTACAGCATGCTTTTAAATTATTTTGATTTAGCTAAAGTAATGACCGCTATTGCAATAAGAAAAGCAAGTGATAATTTTGTTAAAGAAATTTTAAACAAAGTACCAAAAGAAAATCATATGTCTAAGAAAATGAGTGACAAGTTTAAAGAGGGCGGCTGGATGATGGCTGGTACTTGGTATCATGAACTAGCTGCAAGTCAGGATATTATTCAGCGAACAATTTCAGATGTTGTAAATAATTCTATCGTAAGTAAAGAGCTTTCGTTGAATTTATACCAATGTAAATCCAAGGAAGGGTTTTTCACTGACGATGATTCTTGTCAAAATGTAATTGATGAATACGATGTGGCGAAAAGAACTATTGCCAGTCTATTTAGAGAAATTAATTCTGTTAGCGTTAGTCCAGAAAGTGACTTGCAGGCTAAAGTAGACCAGTGTAAGCGAAATATTAATGATTGCGATATTCCAGAGAATGTTGGCAGTAAGTTTGGCGCTCGGTATGCTAAAAACGTACTAAACACCTTGGCATCTGATTATACGTCCGATGATCCGATTGGTGAGCAGAATGGCTCGCTGGCAAGCCCATTTAGAGTTTTAAGTTCAATCGGCCATATAAGCAATACTTTCGCAACAACGGCTTACTTAGTTTCTGGTGCAGTTTATAGCAGGCTATTTGCCATTGAGGATGTCAGACCGGGCAGCCTTTTAGGAACTAATACCGGATTTCTGGCAGTAGCGATACGATACGTTGTTGGGCTTGGCAAGTTTTTAGTTAGCCAGATCGTGATTATTGGTACAATAATGATCTCAATGGGATTCCTTCTGGCTTATTTAATCCCATTTCTTCCGTTACTGACTTGGATATTAATGGTTTGTGGTTACTTATTAACCGTTATTGAAGCTGTTGTGGCTGCACCACTTGCAGTAATCATGATGGTCGTCCCTGAGGGAGATGGAATAAGCGGTAGTCGTCTTGAAAGAGCGATGCAAATGATGTTGGCAGTAATTATGAAACCATCACTGATGATTATCGGTCTTATTGCTTCAATCACTATGTCATATGTGGCTTTTGATGTATTAAATACGATGTTTTGGAAGGCGAGCAGCTTAATTATTGATATTCATCAGATCAGAACCTCAGATAGCTGGCTATCAGCACCAACAACCGGAATTTTAGACTTTTTTGCCATATTCGTAATCTATGTCATGTTGGCTTATCAAATTTGCCAATACGTGGTTGGGGTTATGCATAAATTATCTGAGCAAATCATGGAATGGTTTGCTGGAGGTATGGCAAGAAGCTTTGGTGAAAATGATGTGGGTCAATCAACCCAGACTGCAATGGGCAGTATACAAAGCGGTTTTAGCAAAATGACAGGAGGTGCATCTGGCTCAATTTCTGATCTTCTGAAAGATAGGAAGCAGAAGCTTCAGGATAAAATGAAGGCGAATGACTTGGCGAGAGCTAGGGTTAATCGGGATGATCAGGATTCCATCAAAAATGGCTAACTTTCTTTAGCCAACAAGAAAAGGGATAAGATTTTATCCCTTTTTTTAATGTATCGTTTTTGCTTATCAGGATTGAGCAACCTGATTTTTCTGTCTCATTTTTTCAAGCCTGATAACTTCCGGTATACCGAAAAGAAGGCTCAAAGCAACAGTTAGCTCAAACCGATAGCCGTTTATCGTCGTGAAACTAGCAACATCATTGATAAATGGAATCAGTGAATTAATCACATCGTTATAAGGTAAAATATCAGGCAGTGCATCAAAAATTGTATGAATTAGGTAGACAAATCCATAAGAACCAGCCATAATAAAAAATATAGTACCGAACATTGTTAATCTCCTTAAATTTAGTTTTTCTTCTCCGTCCTCTCCCCTTTAAATGAACACAACTGTCCCAACGGATTTTTTCTATTACCTTTAAATATAACACATTAATTAAATAAATCAAAATCGCCACGACAATCTTAATTGAAATGGCGACGGACGGTTTATCAATTACTGCTTTTTATTAAACAATCCGAAAATACTATTACCCAAATCTTTAACTGCATTCCGCTTTTGGATATCAAATCTGTAATCGCTTTTGCCGTTTGCAACAGTTAATTCAACAGCTTTATTTTCAAATGTATTATGTTCAAACTGCAATTTATATTTACCAGCTTTCAGCTTCATGCCTTTTCTGTATGGCTTGCCATTAATCATTAATTTTCCGTCATTAACTGAAAACCGCTTCCCATTCTCTGCAAATATTGGAGTAATGATTACTGCCTGTAAAACTGGCTTCATGGTAACATTTACTGTCTTTTCGTCCTGATTCAGATTGATGGTTTTAACGACAGTTTCCATGCTTGGAGCCTTAACTTTTATCCTGTAATTTTTACCTACAGGTAGTTTAACGCCATGGGAGTAACTTTCTTTAATGCCTAGCAGATAAATTTTCACACCATTGATGCGATTTCCAGCTTCATCACGCACTTTAACAGTCAGGCTACCCTTAATGGCTAAAGGTTCGCTTTTAACTGTATTTACAGGCTTTTTATCGACTGGCTTAGCCTCAATCACTGGCTTAGCAACAGACTCAGTTACAGGTTCAGCAGCCTGTGCAACTGGCTTAACAGCTTTAGCTACAGGTTTAACAATTTGAGCAACTGACACTATTTGTTGTTTCGGTTCCGACTTTGAGATGACATTATTTGTCTTCTTTTCAAGAAGTGACCTTACTTTTTTGGGAGTACCAATCAGATAATTATTTTCTATAATTTTTTGCAGTTTATCTAGCTCGGCTTTAATTTCATCAACCCTTTGCTTTACAATATCAAAATGCATGTCATTGCTGACATTATAAAATTGTTTGGTATTATAATATTTGAAATCTGCATGACTTCTCCATTTTGTGGTTTGACGATATTCACCATAGAGCTTTTTGTAATTTTCAAAATATGATGGATATTGAGCAACTAGATCTCTTTTTTGAATCTCCTGCATTACCTCGGTTTTCTTGCTATTGAGGGAGTCTATTAGACCTTTAGCTCTTTCATCGAAAGCATCAGTATTAAGGTAATTACTCATTCTTTCTTCAATTTTGATTCTTTCATCTGTAATCTGTTTTTTCAGGCTGGCTTTAAATTCTTTATTAGGAATATTATTAATGGCAGCTTGCAGATTGGTGATTTCAGAATCAATCTTATTGAGATAGAATTTTTGCTTGCTGGTATTCGCCTCGATTAACTCTTCCAAGGCAAGACTTTCCTGCCATTCATCATAAGTGTTTTTGGTAATATCAAAGCCTTTGGTTGAAAAAACAATTGCTGCTGAAATAGCAAGAGCAATTGCCATTCTTTTGTAATTCCCCGCCTCTGATGGGGAGCCTTTGGATATCACTTCTGGTTGGTCTGGTAACATTTCTTTAATCATTTTCGTAGTCCTCTTAATTATTATTATTAAATTCCGGTTTTAGTGTTATTACATCCCTGCGAACAACTCGGCCACGAACGATGCTGGCGAGTGCAGTATTTGGTTTTGCTAGCAGGCTTTCAACTTCTTCAGCTTGAACCAATGGCATCAGTTTAACCTCGACTGATTTTGAGGATTGCTGCTTATTATCTTGCTTAAATACATTTTTGAGCGCACCCATGGAACTACCCCAGAATTGTCTGGTGGTATTACCTAAAATTGAACGGCCAGCGTTATCAACAAGCTCTTTATTGTTATTTGCAAAAATGGTTGATGCGTTATTTACAATACCATTAACTGAACTCTTGGTGTCGCCTGAGCCTTGGGATGCAGTTGTTGTAATTCTCCACTCATTGCCCATCCTTTCCTGAATAAACTTTCGGGATACCTCATCTTTAGGATCGAAAGCTATCAAATTTTTCAGGTTGCCTAGCATCTGTTTTGCAGCATGTTCGCTTCCCATTTTCTTGTAAAGTCCCATCAAGTTTTGTGTACTATAAACCCCAATCATTCCAAGGGATCTGGCAACAGGAAGTATTGTTCCTTCTGCATTATCTGAGATTAATTCTTGGCATTCGTCGATAATTACCATTACTGGCTTTTGGCCTTCTTCCCAAACATCGCCTCTTTGTTGAATTGCTTTATAAACACGATTTTTTGCAAAATTGCTGATAACAGTACCAGCATAACCATACTCGCTCTGGGGTAAGCAGATGCCTATTCTCGAACCCGTAGTAACATCTTCGACTTTTACGCCATGTTCGGTGTCAGCCCATGCAGCCAACTTTTTGTTGTGGATAATTGTTGATAACCAGTTTCTAGCGGTTGATAAAACGCTGTCTCGTGATTTATCAGGCATTGAAGGATACTCGTTGACCCGATATTCGATTTGAGCCAAATCATAGCTATCGAGCTTTCCTTCTTTATATAGCCGGTTAATATTTCCAAGCAGCTTGTCATGCAGGAATTGATTATTGGTTAATGCTTTATAAAGGTTTGACATAGTTGTTGGTACTTCGTCAACCAGATCCAGACAGCAGTGCGAAGCTCTAACCAGAGTTCTAGCGGCTTCATCCCAAAAGCTATCACCGCCATTGCCTTTGAACATATAGAAGAATCCGTCTGCAACCTCATCGCTGCTTAACCCTTCAATAGCATTGAAAGCATCGCTTTTTGGGCTAATCAATTGATAATCAGAACCAGTCTCGATTTCGATTGGTAAAGCGCTTTTTCCATCGAGCACTAAAAGTCCATAGTCAGTATTTTCCCTTAGCTGGCGAAGAATTGGGCGAATTGCACAGGACGTTTTGCCTGACCCTGTTCCGCCAGTTATAAGACAGTGGACGGATAAATCATTTACTGTTAATCCGAAATCTATACCTGATTCTGAGGGAGCGTAATTATCACGACGATCTGCAAAAAGACCTGTTGATGTACCGATTTTAATAAATGCAGAATCATCTTTTTTACAATTCTCAATTTGAGTTTGCTTTGTTTCTTCAATGGTTTTTAGATGACTCTTACCAACAGTGTCAATCATTACAGTGGTAATACTATTTTCAGCAGAAGCTTCAGCTAGAAGCTGTCTTTTCTTCATTATTCCGCCATCGAAAATATTTATAATCATGAGAACAAGAACTGGTATGGAGAAAAATGAAGTAATAATTATATTTCCACTGCCAATAAATTCTTGAAAACTACCGCCTGCTGAATTCAGACTCATGCCTGCGATTAGGCCATAAATTGCAAGAAATGGATAAATGGCAAAATAGTTATTTAGCTTTTGAAAAAGAACTGGCTCTTTAATATCGCTTGCCAGTAGTTGACCGTCAACAGAATCTCCATTTTCATCAATTACCATATTGCGAAATTGGTCTTTGAGATCATCTGGTGCATCATCAACATCTCTAACAAGAGTTCTTTTTATTAATGTATATACGTCAGAGATTTGTTGCTTCTTTAGCAGTGCTTTAGGCATATAAAACCAAGAGAATACTGGCTTTAAATACCCTGTTGATACCATAATCATCCATAATGTAAAAACACCAAGCAGGCTATATGAGAGATAATCGACCAGCGTATTGTAATCCACCAAGAAAACTTTGGCTGCATTTATACCTTTGGAATAAAAATACCCGGCAAGCAATGTGGTGATAATGAACAATGGCAATGCCCAGCGGTTTCTTTTTACCAAGTTATCACTGGCTTTCATCCCAAGATGAGCGTTTTTGAAACGATGGACAATATGTTCATCCGAATTCTTTTCAACTCCTTCTACTTTTTGAGTAGCTTGTCTGTCATCCCATAAGATGTTTTTTGGAGCATCTGGGTAAATTTCATTAAGATGATTTTTAGCGATATTGAAGCGTCTGTCATTAAATGACATTGACAGGCTTTCAAAAATATCACCATTATTTCTTAGGTAATTTACTAATTTGTTGTTTTTGATTTTATCGATTATTTTTTTCATGATTATAGTTTCCTTTAGTTAATTATTATTATCGCTCGTGTTCGTCTTGTTGCTCACGAAGCCTGTTTTTTTTTAAATCTTGAGATTGTTCGGATTCTTCAAGCTCTCTCTGAAAATCCCTATCCTGTTCAGACTGGGTTTCTTTTTCATGCTCAGCCTTAACCGATGGATCTCTATCTCTTAGCTCTTGCTGGAAATCACGAGGTTCTTGATCAGCTTGATTCTCTTTTTCTTCAAGCTGCTTTTCGTAAGATTTATCAACCTGAATATCGTCTTTCTGGGATTCTTCTTTTTCTTGCTCCTGCTTTTGAAGATCTTCTTTCTTTAACTCTTCTTCTTTTTGAATCTCTTCTTTTTTCTGCTCATCAAGCTTTTGTTGCTCAGTTTGCTGTTCTTTCTCTTTTTCCCAGCGTTCCCTATCGGCTTCCTCCCGCTCTTTAATCTTTAAAGAATGCTCTCTAGCCTTTTCTCTAAATTCCTCACGCTTTGCATGATTAGGACATGTCATTGCTGAGCGAGAAAATGATGATGCCATTTGTCTGTCGTGCATATCAAGCGCTTCTCTTGAAGCTTCAGCTTGCTCTTTTTGGTTATATCTATGAGATGTTGACTTATCGATTAATCTATCTCTTTCATTTTCGAATCGATCCCATTGCTCTGATGAGCGATGAAGGAGAGCGTCTGGATGCTTGCTACCATTATCACCGACAACAGGTGGCTCACTGCGTTCACGTCCTTCCTTAAGCTCTTGCTCGTTATCATAAGCATTCGCATCACGATAATAATCAAAGCCTTTAATTCCATCAGGCTCATCAATTGAGTTTTCTATTTCTTCTTGCTTTTTATCTTCAAACTCTTTGATTGCCTGCTGTCGCCTTTCTTCATCAAGCTGGAAAAGTTTGTTTTTTTCTTCTTGATCAAGATTTATCAAGTTTTCTTCATCAAATACATTTTGATTTTTATTATTATTTAGCATTTATGGATTCTCCTAATCTCCCATTCAATGGTTTCTCTTATTTCTCTGGCTAATCTCAAATGAAATCTATTACCGATTCTCTCATGCTTTCTTGCTGCCATTTCTTTAGCAATTAAAGCCCTAAGATAATAATTACCAGATTTGTTTTTAGCAGCGACAAGTTGGCTGTCGCTAGCTGATTTAATATCTCTAAAATGAAAAGCCATTATTCTTCCTCCTCGATATCATCAGGAGGAAATACAGCGTTCTCGATCATTATTTCCTGCTCGCAGCGATAGCAAAATTCTTTATCGCATCGCATGTCTTCACCGCATTCACAATTTTTTAAGCCATCGCAATAGCTGCTGCCGCAGCGATAGCATTCATCTTCATAGTCACTCATTTTTTTTCTCCTTTATATTTTTCTTTCATTTCTTTAACCTGAAAAGGAAGGTGTTGCTTGCTGACCTTATATTTAAGGTAAGGAGCACTGTGAGCACAGGTGATATGCCAATTTAAAGCTGGATCGCTCTTCCCTTTAATAAAAGTTTCAACATGGCTTCCTGTCACCAAATTAAACTTTATGCCCATTTTTTCCAGATAATTTAAATCAGGCATCCACAATTCAGTTGTCTTACCTTCCAATAAATTTTCACAGAATTCCTTCAGGAATTCGATGGACTTTTTTTCTCGCTTAGTTAACTTAATCATTTTTTATTCTCCTTATTATTGACTTAAATTAATTATTCGTGTTATGGTTAATTCAGTGAGTTTAATTCTCGCTGTAACCATCTAAAGGGATCGAGTCATGCCGATCCCTTTTTTAATTCCATAAATTTTTCAACGATAAAATCAGCCCACAATGGATTTTCTGATCCCATAACCAAGCCACCCGCAAAAGCAATCGCTATAATTCCTGAAACGCTCACCAGTATAATTAATGAATTAATCAGACTGAAATTATTCTTGTTTCTTATCTTCTTCTTAAATTCTTTCACCATGCTTTCTGAATAATCATTAATTTCTAATTTTGCAAAGCTAATCAGGTTTTCAATTGGGTTTTCAGCCTTGCTGACAATTCTTTCAAAAAATGATTGTTCAAGGTTATTCAACCTGTTTTCAGTTTCCCTCATTCTTGAATCAAAACCTTTTTGTATTTTTTCCTGATTTTCTTTGTCTCTTTTTAAATAGAACTGATCTCTCATGAAGTTCCCCCATGATTGATCAGGATTCAACTTTTCTTTAAGAGTGTAATATTCAATTCTTAGCTCGTTAGTTGGCTCTTCATTAAAATATCCTTGGTAATAATAATCAAACTCTGAATCACTCATTATTGTGCTCTCCATCATAACTGTATGGTGAACTTAATCCAGATTCATTTGATTTATTATCAACCGGAGATACAACTTCTATTTCAGAAGCCTGCAACTTCTCTTTCTTTATTTTACTTAAATAAGATTTAAAGGTGCTTTCAGAAATGGTTATGTCGTTTTGTGAAAACAATTCAACAATCTTTTTGATTGGGACTCTATCATTAATCAACGAGTTTATATAATTAAAGTTATCTTCAATTATAGTGCGAGTTGTGACTTTATACTCAACAGGAGGGTTTTCTGATAATGCTTTTAATTCAGATTTTAATTTCTCTGAGTCAAAATTCTTTCCAATGGAGTTGTGGGTCTTCTTAAGCTTTTTCATTTGTGTTTCTATTTTTAATTATTATTTCATAGATTAAAAATTAATTCAATACTCTTTGTGAAATTAATTCACAATCAAATCATAAAAAGATAATTATTGAATTAAAATTATTAGTCACAAGTTTTCTGTTTTCATACATTACTTTTATTAAATTAAATTCAGGATTTCATTATTAATAAAGAACATCAGGAGATAAACTATACAATTAAAGCTTTATTCTCTTATCGATAAATCAAATTATTCATGATTTGATAAGAGTGGAATTAAGCCTTTAATAACTACTCTGTATTCAGTTCAGTAAAAGTAATGTATGAAAATAATCAATCATTCAATCAACAATCTATTCCTGTTTAAGTCAATACGTAATAAATAATCTATCAACATTCTTATGTAGCTCTGATATTAAGCTATTTTCAACAAGGATTAACCCAAGGTATAAAGGAAGGAAAACAATGGAAATAAAAAGCACAAAAAATATCTAAACATAAAAATAATCAAAATTTAATAAATAAAAATTCAATATTCAAATAAAAGACAAATTCATCATAAAATAATAATCGAGTATTCAGAAAATCAACTCCAATTTATTGTTCATTGAAAGCAATCACAAGCGATCCATTGAAAACAAAAAAGATCAAAATTTTTGATTTCAAATAAAGTATGATATTCTACCTGAAAGAGAAAGTAATTAAACAAGGTTTTTCTACAGGATGCGCCCTTCCACTACAAAATTAAACTTCGTTTAAATTTGTAGATGGAACCACAAAAAACTCTCACTTCGTTTGAGTATTTTTGTTGGGCGAATCCTGATCAGAGACTTGCAGTCTCCGATACCTCTGGCTCTTAATTGCTTTCAAGGCCAAAAAGGATATGCCAAATAGAAATAAATTTTGTTATTACCATTTAACTGAAGATGAAAAAAGTTACGCCCAACAGCAAGCGAATAACCACGACTTCAGCAATCTTTCTTCTTATATTAGAGCTTCATTATTTGATTCAAACTATCAATACGTCTGCAGGGGTCAACCTGACTCTAGTTCTTCTATATTAGAGGTAAAGTTTCGAGTCACGGAAGATGAGCTATTAAAGATAAAAGAGGATGCAAGTTCTTTCCATAAAACAATATCTGAGTATGTCAGACTACGCCTTCTTAAAAAAATAATTCTCCCCAAAGAGACCATTAAGAATGAGAATTTAGTTCTACTAAAAAAGCTCTTGGGCATCATCAAATACCATTCCAATATCAAGAAATCATATCGTGATATTACAAAAAATATGCTCACTCTATTGAATCGAATTATAGAAAATAACTTTTATGGAAACAGAGATTATCAATGTTTAAGTAAGTATTCAATTCATCTTATTGATAGAATCAAAAATGGTGGCGACACACTCCCATTATTAGTTTGGATAAATAAAGAACTAGAGAATCATTTTGCAAAAAATAATAATAAGGAGAACTAAAATGATTGTGAAATTTATAGATAAAAAAGATCAAAAGTATTATGTGCGTAACTTGCTTGAGTACATCTCAGACGTAGAAAAAAAAGATCATACCAATCAAAAAGAAAATGTACTTAATTTCAACATGCCTCAGATATCAGATGAGGATACGATACAATGGATGCAGGACACAATTTCGAAAATGCCCAGAGTGAAGAAACCTCTTGAGCATGTTGTTCTTAGCTTTCAGCCACAAGAGGAGCCTTCTGAAGAACAAATGTTTTCAGGCGCAAAAAGATGGATGGAGTTAGCAGGATATGGTGACTGCCAAGCACGAATTGTTATTCATTATAATGAGCAGGAGAAGCATGGCCTTCATATGCATTTAATGATCAATAAAGTGATCGTTAATGAAATTGAAAAACCATACTCTATTAACCCTCATTTCAAAATTAATACAGCTCATTACGCCGCTAGAATGGTTGAGGTGGAGCATGGTTTCGAACACGATTTAGGGAATTATGTCATCGGCATTTCCCCAGATGGTAAAAAAATCCCAATCAAAAATCCTAACCCAAAACCCAAGCGAGCCAGTCATGATAAGCTGGAAATGCATACTGGCAATGAATCATTCAAATCGTTTTTAAGCAATGACATTAATAAAGTATTAACACCATTACTAAAAAATAAACACATTGATAACTGGGATTCATATCACGCAAAACTGGCTGAATATAATCTCAAATTAGAAATGAATGGTACTAATGGGCTAAGAGTAATTTCACACAATTTTGAACCTGAAAAACAGTTTTATGGATCTGGACGAGACATTGGATCTCACTTCACTCTCGATAAATTAGAACAAAAATTCGGCAAATATAATGAAAGTACTATTGATTATGAAGCCAATAAACCATCTCATAAACATGATCCTTATAAGCTGGCAACCAGATTTTCTGAAGCCAGCAAGACAGAGCTTGATGACTTAAAATCCAAGTCAACTGTTGAGCTTACGAAGCGAGAAATAAGAGTTTTGGAAAGACAAGCTGCAAGAGAGGCTTTAAAAAAGGATTATAGTATTCAACAGAAAGCTCTTGAAAAAATACATGAAGATAGCTTTTCAAAGAAGAAAGCAGAACTTGAAAAGCAATTTAAAGAAGAGCGCAGGCAATTTAATAAAGATAGAAAATGTGATCTTAATCTAAAAAAAGCAGATGCTAAAAATCAGGCTAAGAGCAAACAGGAGATCAATTTTATTGAATCTACTCATGCCGCTGAGACCGTCCAGCTAAGAACTCAGCTAAACGCTCAGATAGCAGCAAAGAGAAAGTCCTTTAATCAAGCGAAAAAAGATTTTGAGGATAAAGGCTTTCTTGACCACTGCTATGTCATCGCAAAAGATAAGGAGCATCAACATTTTGAAGCTGCTAGAGGGATTCTTAGAAGTGAGACAAAACGACAGCAGAAGCAAGAAAAAGACAGGGCTTACAATGAAGACCAGAGCTTCAAATTCCAACCAGTGCCAATAGCTGAGTTCAGCTCATACCATAATGTTTTTAAGGATATTTCCCATGAATTTATCCATGATAAAGGCATAGAGTTCAAGAAATACGAAAGAACAGTCTTTACGGATTATGGTCGTTCAGTGGATTTTGAGGCTGGCATAGATGATAAGGCTGCAACCGCTGGCCTGCTTCTTAGTGCTCAAAAATTCAACAATCGGGTTGAGCTAACCGGATCTGATGAATTTAAAGACAAGATGTGTCGTTTAGCTGCCTCGCATTACCATATACAGATAAGCAATCCTGAACTAAAAGACAAACTAGAGATATATAGAGAGCAGCATCAGGCTATAGTCGCCCAGCGAAAGGCTGAGAAAGATCAACGAGAGCAAAAAGAGATCCAAAAACCACTGGAAATCGACAAGCCTGAAAGTAAAGAAAGTGTAAAGATTGAGAGAGAAAGAGAAAACGACAATGGCTTTGAGAGGTAGCCTCTCAGGAAGAGAGAAAGCTATATAGATAAAGGGCTGTAGCCTTATATTGAAAGATATGAGGCTATGACAACCTATCAAAATAATGTCACATAAAATGGGGTTTGTCAACTAAATCCTTTTAAATCAATACTTTAGCTGTATACATTATTTGTCGATTGTGAAAATATAGTCACAATGTTTTCGAAACATTGTCGAAACGCTCAAACAAAAAAGAGGAAATAAAAATGAGCATAACAGACAGATTAAAAAACAAGCAGCAGGAATATAGCTGCTTCACACATATTAAGAATTCAATAGAGGATCTGATGGAAGCCAAGGAAGCTGGCTATTCCTATTCTCAAATACACAACGAATTCTGTGAAAAATATAAGATTTCATTAAATATAAACTCCTTCAAAGAATATTTCAGAAGAGCTAAAAGGGAGTTTGCAAATGAGTAAGTCAAACATGTTGAAGCTTTCATTTGAAGAATTTATGAAAGAATCAAGTACAGAAATTCCAGATATTAAACCAATCGATTTAACAAAAGGCCGTGGTTATTATAAAGATAATTCTGTTGAGATTATACCCGGCCTTCAAACTGGAACTTTCGCAATCCTTGCTGGAAAATCAGGCGTTAGCAAAACAAAGTTAGCGATACATTTTGCTTTAATTGCCTCAGGTTTAAATCAGGATATAGGGATAGAAGTCAATCAAGATTTAAATAATGAAGTGGTTGTTGTTACCTGTGAAGATACACAAGATCAAATAAATGAACAGACCCAAACAATTAAAGAGAATTTAAATATTGATGATGCAGAATGGTGCAAAATTAATTCAAATCTAAATTTGTTTTCATTAAAAGGATATGATGTTGATATCATGAATGATAAATGGGAAGAAAAGTTCATTGATATGTTTACAGGTAAGAAACTTGTAATTCTTGATAATGCAACAAATATACATACAATGGGTGAAGATAATGAGTCTTTCAAACTTTTAGGAAGAAGGATTTTAAAAATAGCCACTAAATGTAATGCTGCAATTGTTCTTGTTCACCATACTTCTCAATTAACAAAAGAAAATCAAAGTATTGACCCAATATATAGAGTTCGTGGTGGAATGTCTTTGGTTGCTCTCGCCCGTGTTACTTATTTTATGACGGATTATCTTGATGATAAAAAGTTATTTAACTCAAATGGAGGGATAGATGGTCAAGTTGCTTACTTTGCTGCTCAAGCAAATAATGGCAATGTGCCGAAAGATCCTATTTTTCTAAATAAAATAAATGCTTCAAACAACAATGAAGGTTATTCTTTAGAATACAAAAAAGGAGCGATTCAAAATAATAATAAACAAGGATCAAGAGATGAAAAATTCAAAACAATCGAATAATTATTTAACCATAAGCGGCAATGCCTACATGGATAGCATAGTTTCACTTAATCAAATTTTTAAACCAAACCCTAACCTTAAAGATAAGATTGATTTTGAGAAAATAAGTGATGGAGTAAGATATAGATTTCAATCTACCAGTCAATTTGGTTCTACTCATCTTAAAATTTTCATAGCAATTCTTTCAGTGTTTTCGGATTTTAACAGTTCATTTAAGGTAAATAAAAACTGTAATAACCAAGAGATTGGTGATTTAAGAAAGAGCTTATACAAAGGAATTGATGATGACAACACAATATTATATTCTGAATTTTATGTTGCGGACATTTTGAGAATTGCAGGTTTGAATCAAGGAGGAACGCAAATCAAGCAATTCCTTAATGTCATGGAAAACCTTTCTAATTTCACAATATCTTATCAATCTGACGAGTCAGCCAGTACTATATTTTTGATCAGCTATAAGCTGACTAAAAAAAAGGAAGAAAAGTATAAGAAAGCAAAGATTAAGGTTGTTCTTAATTCTGTAAGTTCGTCCATTATATTGGGCATTGCTAATTATGCCAGATATCTAAATGTAGTTGATTTTTCAAAGCTTTCGTCTGACCCTGAAATCTTCACCTTCGTTTATCTAAGTTGGTGGGTTTTTGAGGGGAAAAAATCAAAAATAAGTATAGATAAACTCTGTAGGCACATTTATTTGAATTTCGATGAACTTAATGAAAGTACTCAAAGAAGCCATAGAAGCTCAGTAAGAAAAGCTCTCATTACGATAAATGAACTCGACGGATGGGAAATTGAGATTACTGGCAGAGGAAAAAAGGTAATGGTTGATGTTTCCAGAGAGTCCTCTTCTGCACGTAAAAAACGTATGGAAGATGTCGTTTTTCCGCTTCTCAAAAAGGCAGCTAATTTCTAATCCTGCGTGTCTTTATGGTGTAGACACACTGTCAACAAACTACAAAATATATATTCTGTTGAAGATAAATGTTTTTAAGATACATCTATGTCGGCATTTGGTGGACAAAATACGTTTTATCTCGGCATTTGGTGGACATACCATCCGTGTAAGTCGGCATTTGGTGGACAAATTAAGTTTTATGTCGGCATTTGGTGGACGCTATGTCGGCATGCTGTGGACGCTATGTCGGCATATGGCAGACGTATTTTTTGCAAGAAATCCCTTGTAGGTCAAGGATACCAAGGGGTACAGAGTTTTGACAAAAGAGAGTAGATAAGTTTTAGATAATCAATAGTAGTCTAATTGAAAACAACACACGACAATCATAGATTGTCTTCTTTTTGTTTTCCAAAATATATCTCAAGATCACCCGCATTCCATTAACATATTCATTACTGAGAGTTCAAATATAATTTTGCTTTTTATGTCCATTTTTTTTATCATCCCCTCTATGCTGTTATTTTGGACACATCAAAAAATGGAAGGCATATAAAATGATTACGTACCAATATGCTAAAGGAATAGATGGCTCAATAGTTAATATTTTAAAGCTTAATAATAAGAAAGCATTATCACCATATATTTGTTTTGGCTGTAATAAAGAGTTAATTCCCAGATTCCCTAAGTCCAAATCAAAGCATTTTGCACATAAGGCAGTGGACAATTGTTCTTTAGAAACATACCTTCATTCTCTAGCAAAAAATACATTTGCGGACACTTACGAAAAGCTAAGAGATTCAGGTGAGGGATATTTCTTTTCAGCTACATATAAAGCTATCTGTACAAAGTATATCCATATATCAGGTGAACCATGCAGTATAGATAAGATAATGGAATCTAAACTAACAAAGCATTTCCCTTACATTTATATTGAAAGAATGTATAAGGGATTTCAGCCTGATATTTTGCTTTCAGACAGTGAGGATCTTGAAAATAGCAACGTTATTTTCATTGAGATAGCCGTTACTCATCATTGTGAAGAGGAAAAAATAAACTTAGGCGAAAGAATTATTGAAATTACAATAACTGAAGAAAAAGATATCGAAATTATTAAGTCAGGTAAAATATCTGAGAACGGCTTTAATATTGACACCTATAACTTCAATAAAAAATCCTTTACTGATGATGTCTGTAAAGGTTATTGCAGGAAAATAGTTAAGGTTTTTTCAACCTACCCTAATGGCAGTTCTAGGCTTGATGCAATGTGGCTTTCCAAATATGCCAAGGAGGGTGTCATAGGGGCTAAATATGTTGAATTGATTCCGAACTTTAAGAGTTGCGATGATGACCTTAATTACAAAACAAAAGTAAGAGAAGTATATTTTAAAGGAATTCATATTAAAAACTGTTTCCTATGTAAATATCATGGAATTGGTCTGTTGAGTAATGCTTTTTGTAAAATTGACAAATCTAGTGGTGATAGCAATAGAGCTTGTAGTTGCGAGAAATTCAGAACATTACGAACACCAGAAGCTTATGCAAAGCTAGATAATGATAATAAAGAATATATGAAGGGACGTTACCCTCGGTAATTTTTCTTCGAGTTGATTCAAACCAGATTATAAGGTTTTATCAATGGTAATTCAGCGCTCAAACCCCAATAAAAACATTTATATTTTCCCTTTTTTTCAAATAAGACTATCTTAAACGACAATGTTATTGTTGATATGGTGATGATTCTTGCTCAAAAAAGCCCTATTTTTGGCCTATTTTCATTTATTTTCATGGATTACCAATTTAATTTTAAATCTTTACATTTCCTCCCCGCAATCCCTTATTGGTTATCAAATAATGGATGATTATTTTAAACTTGTCGTCGAATCTTTACAATTTGATTCATTATAAATTCGAAGATTATAGATGAAGGAATTGATTTCTGTTAGGTGGCGTGTATTGTCCAAAACATTTCTTTATATTATAATTTTCAATAAGGAAGGCAATAAGGACTTTCTAAAAACCAAAAGGATAAAATTACAATGAAAAAAATAGTCAAAGCATCACAAAACAATAATTTCTTTGCATGCATGGAGATTCAAAAAGACAACAATGAATTTAATAATAATTTAAAGTCTTGGTTAGAAGATAAAGAAGGAAATGTAATCGTTGTTTTTCAAACAGAATTAAAACAGGATGATTCCACTTCTGAATATCTAATTCTATCTTCTGAAATGAAACACTCTGATGAAAAACTTTTGAATAGATATTTTCGTGATTATAGCTTGGATTCTGAATTTTCTGCTATTTCGATTGCTGAACATATTCTTAATAACTCAAAGGCTGTTCAAAGTTTTTTAAGTGAGTTTTGGCAGGAGTTTTATGCTGATACTGTTCATAACTTTGGTAGTTTTTCCATTGAAAAAGAAAAATACGAAATCTTTGTGACGGTTCAAAATGATCATCGTGAAGACGGTTATGTTTTTGAAGAAGTTGTTGTTAAAGATAGATCAGATAATGTGGTTTTATCATTTATTTTAGATTTGTCTGAAAGAATTCTCGGCAAGCTATATCTAAAGAAAGATTATCTTTTATCTATCGACCATGATTTTGCTGCTGAAACATTAGACCAAAGCCGTGAACTTGAAGATCCAGAGGATGAGTTTTCTGATTATGATGCTGTTATTGATCATCATATTGCTGAAGATTTTTGTCAGCTAATTCTTGATGCTATAAATAGCGAAGTTTCTCAATGCACACTGGATAACGCTAAAAGATATTAAGAGGGTTTTCCCTCTTAAATTAAAGGATATATAACCATGAATACAAATAAAGATATTAACTCGCTCGAAACTCTTCTTAATAAATTAGATAGCAATGATTTTGAGCTTGAGATAGATGAACGAAATAAAATCGTTAATAAACAAATTGCCTTTACTTTCAAAGTAAGATCTAAAAATAAGCTCAATGGAATAAGATTGACTTCCATTTTTTGTTTTAATGAAAATAAAATCATTATTGGCGGTCTCTATTCTGTTATTGATGCTGACTATGGTAATGCTAGTTTTAAGAAATTAGGCAAAAAGCTTATTGATAAGGCTTTAGAAATAACTGCCGAAAAAATAATTAACTATAACGCTTTTGCTGGTAAAACTTCCATTGATTCAAGGCTTCATATTAAATTTTCAGATCATGATTATCCAAATGTTGATCTAAATGTTTTGGATGATCGATTTGAAAGAAGGAGCTTCCCATGAGAAAAGATCCAGAAAAGCATAAGCGACAGCTAAAAGATGGCTGGAAACGCTTTGAAAAGAAAATGAAAAAAGAAGATCTTGTTAGAAAAAATATTGTTATGGAATCAATAACTTTTAAAGAACTTCAAAACATTCAAAAACAAAAAAATTTAAAAGGTGTTGGTGATGCAATTAAATATCTAATTAACATAAGAAGAAAAAATAATGAATGATCTTTTTGAATTAATTAAAAAGATAAAAAAGAAAACCCCCGACTACAGTCTGGGGGTATAAGGAGATCACGAATGATCAAGGACAACAAAATGAAAAACAAACCAAAAAAAGGAACTACAGAATTATTATAAACATATTTAATTATTTAATTCAACAAAGAATTCAATGATAAACCAATTAATTTTATTTTGAATAATTAACCAAATCGTAAAAACTTTGATTCGGGAAAGCAGAACAAAGCTTTCTAACATTATTTATAAATTGGTCAAGTTGCTCTTCATTCATCGGTTTTATCTTTTCTCGGTGATTTATTAAGCCAGCAATAATTATCTTTAACCTTGATTCAGGCAATGAATTTACTTCATTACATGGCTTTTGCGATAAAAATATAAGCTCACGAATTTCTGGAGAAGCCTCATTAAGAGCACTTTCAGCACTTGCTGACAAAGCAAATATCATTGATATTAATATCAAGCTTACCTTCGTAAAGCCTCTCAAAAAAAACCAGTAATTCAAAATGGAGAGAATGAATTACTGGTTTATAAAACTTATTGTTACTACATTTTATCGACCTTTGCTTTTGCTTTTTTAAGCATTTCGGGCAGATTGTCCTTATTAAATAAGCATTCATTTATCAAATCTATCTTTGAAATGTCTTCTACCTTGCATATGAAGTCGATCAGTGCATTTTGGTAAGCATTCATGCGTAGACTATATGGCTTTGACTTTGAAACTTTACCCTTAGGGCTGTGATCGAATATCGCTTCATATTCTTCAAGTAGTGCTTGCTTTTCTTTTGCTTCAGCCATTTTATCTGAATCCCCTGATGCATCAGTATTACGATAATTATCAGTTTTTTCAGATTTTATTGCATCTTTTTCTGTATTCTTTTTTGTATTTGCATTTTTGCTTGCAGTTTTGCTGCTTGTAATAACCACACTTTGAGTTGCATTTGCGGAATCTATAAAGTTTTTAGCCTCCTTACTCTCTAAATCTATAGCTTTATTTCTTCTGGACTTCATTTTTTATCTCCCATTTTTTCTTGAGCTATATCCAAAATTTCATCAAAAATTGCTTCAATTTCTTGCTTAGCCTTTTCAGCTTTTTCTCCCTCAACCTCGACCACACCAAGGCCATCTTGAAATACATCTCGGTAAATTTTTCGCTCACACATTCGGTTTTTTAGTAAGCGAAATTCAGGGTAATCCTTTATAAATTCAGCAGCCTCATTGCCTTCATTGGAAAAATTGGTTGGGCAGCGGTTAAGAAGAATGAGAGACATTAGTTCTGGATTGATGACTCTTGAGTTTTCAACAATCTCAGCCATATCCTCCAGCGTGTCGAGATCCGGTTGGCTGGCCTGAGTAACAGTGATTAAGATCGAATCTGGATGAGCTATCAGGCTGCTTCTCAATTCTTGGCAGTCATACCCTGCCAAATCGACAACAACCATTTCATAGCGATTGTTCAAATCTTGAATTTGTTTTGCGATATTGCCTCTGCCCTGCGAAATGTGAACTTTTGGGAGACTTTCGTTTTCTAAGCGATCTTGAACGAATCTCGCAGCGGTACACTGCCCGTCGCCATCCAAAATTACCGCATCTATCCCTTTTATACTGGCCGCTATTGAAAAATTAATGGATGCGGTGGATTTGCCCACTCCCCCTTTTTTTGCGCCGAAAATTATAATCATTTTTGTATGTTCCTTTTAGTTATTATTGCAATTAATTTTGCATATCTTAATATATAGTATATTGCAAGTTTTATTGCAAGTGAAAATGCAATTTAATATGCGATTACAAATAGATGTAAAATTGTATATACAAAATAGATTGCAGTATTGCTTGCATTTATTTTTCTATGTATGACCTGCATTGCAGGGTTAATGAGGCTTAATTGATGACGTGTATCTCACAAGCGATCATAAGAGGAGGGATGAGAAATATTTTAGATTCCGTAACCCTTTGAATTTAAAGGGCTTGACGTGCGGGTACATGTGAATCGCAAATAGCTATTTCAGTGGTCCCCCCAAGCACAGGGCCCGGTTCCCGGGTAATTTTGCCGCCGGCCTTACGGATGGCATCACAGGTGGCATAAATATCATCAGCGCCCAGGGCAACATGACCAAAGGCGTTGCCCAGGTCGTACTGATCAGTGCCCCAGTTGTAGGTGAGTTCAATCACTGCCTGCTCAGACTCATCGGCATAGCCAACAAAAGCGAGGGTGTACTGGTACTGTTCGTTGTCGTGTTTTCTCAGCAGTTTCATGCCGAGAATTTCCGTATAAAACTCGATGGATCGATCCAGGTTGCCAACACGCAGCATGGTGTGAAGAAATCGCATTTCAGGCTCCTTCAGGTTGCAGATATAAGAAAAGTAGTGATCAGGGATGTTTGGGGCGTTCTGACAGTTTGGTGGTTGGTTTCTTTTTCAGTGGCTTGCCGTCAATGGCAGCCTCTTTGATCTCAATGGTATAGGCCGTGCCTTTTTCTTCCTGCAGCAGCTTTACCAGAAAGTAGTCATGGTTTTTGGCAAACCAGATCCAGGTGGCCCGTTCATCACTGTCTCTTTGTATTTTGACTCTGACGGTTTTCAGGTTGCCAAGTTCCGTTTTTAATATCTCTTCACCTTCGATGGTGAATTGGCGTTGATAGACTTCATCGTCATCGGCAACGTCATAGCTTAGCGGTTGGCCATGGGCAGCCGCCAGATCCATACGCAGTTTCAGCTGGTAACTCAGGTTGTCCAGGGTTTCCGGTTTCAGGTCCATCGACCACTGCCGGTCCCCCTGTTGCCAGTTGACCTTATTGTTGGACCAGTCAAAGGTGGCATATTCCGTTGGTTTGTTGCCCAGCCCCGTTCTTTGTTGCACGTATTGGCTGGTGATCAGTTGCACACCTTGACTGGCAAAATGGCTGGTCTCTTTCATCCCGAAAAATGCCGCATCGGCACTGAACTCAAGGGTCCAGGTGCCATCAGCATTTTGTCTCAGGGATCTTTCGCCGGAGCCACCAAAGGGCATCCCCTTAATGGATGCTTTATAGGTTGCGGAGTATGGCTTGAGCGTGAAAGCGCTATCCGGTTTTTTCGTCTGGGAGGCAGCAAAGCCTGTATTGCCCGCCAGCACCAGGGTCAGGGCAAGTGCCGCTCTCAGAGTGCCCGGGCCATAGTTGCCGGGATGGGTTGTTATGGATTCTTTCATGCTCACTGTGTGGCGATGAAAAAGCGTATGAATCGAATTGATCATGCCAGTTCCAGGGCGTTTTCCTGCAGTTGGTAGCCCAGTGGGTCAATAGGGTGATCATCCAGTAGCACGTTGTCACCCTTCAGTTGCAGCCTGCCGGAGGTGATCAGATGTACGGCCAGGGGGTAAATCTGGTGCTCCATGGCCTGAACACGTTGTTTCAGACCCTCTTCATTATCGCCGGGCCCGACACTCATTGAAGCCTGAATGATATGGGCACCGCTGTCCAGTTCTGGTGTGACAAAGTGAACAGTACAGCCGTGGCGGGTTTTTTTATCCGCAAGTACCCGACGATAGGTGCCAAGGCCTTTGTATTCCGGGAGCAGGGATGGGTGAACATTGATCAATCTGCCAGCGAATTTTTCCACAAACTCCGGGCTTAGAATTTTCATATAACCGGCCAGTACCACAAGGTTCGGCTCAAAGCGGTTAACCTCTTCCACCAGTCTCTGGTCAAAGGCACCCCGGGAGGAAAAGATTTTGTAGTCCAGGCCAAGGGCTGCCACTTTGTGCTGTCTGGCCCTTTCCAGCCCGTAAGCCTCTGGTACGTTGCTGACGACCCCGACAATTTGATAACTGTAGTGATGTTCTTGATCCAGAAGTGCCTGAAGGTTACTGCCGTTGCCTGATAACAGAACGACAACTCGCTTTTTCTCGCTCACTGCTGTTTCCTGAATGCTTTCAATGGTTTTGTGATTGGAATCCGGTTGGCCAGAGTGACATGGCACCCGGGCCAGATATTGGTCAGGACGGTTATTGAAACACCACAGGATCGCCATCGCTGTCTGCGGATTCAATATGGCCGATAATGACGCTTTCCTCTCCCAGCGCTTCCAGACGCCGGATTGCCTGCTCCCGATGGCTTTGTGGGATGCAGAGCACCATACCAATACCACAGTTGAAGGTACGGTACAGTTCAAAGGTCTCAATATTGCCTTTTTCCTGCAGGAAACGGAAGATGGCCGGGATTTCCCAACTCTGTGTGTTGATCACCGCACGACAGCCCTTGGGAATAACCCTTGGCAGATTCTCTGGCAAGCCGCCCCCGGTGATGTGGGCCATGGCGTGGATAGGCAGTTCCTTTTGCAGTTGCAGCAGTGATTTGACGTAAATGCGGGTTGGTGCCATCAGGTGTTCTGCCAGAGGCTTGCCTGCCAGCGGGGCGCTGAGGTCTGAACCGGCTACTTCCAGAACTTTGCGGATCAGTGAGTAACCGTTGGAGTGTGGTCCGCTGGATTTCAAACCGATTAACACGTCACTGGGGGAGACGTTGCTGCCATCAATGATTTCAGACTTTTCAACCACGCCGACACAGAAACCTGCCAGATCGTAATCGTCACCCTGGTACATCCCGGGCATCTCTGCTGTTTCACCCCCGATCAGGGCGCAGCCAGACTGTTCACAGCCTTTGCCAATCCCGGTGACCACGCGTTCAGCCACATCGACATTTAATTGGCCGGTGGCGTAATAGTCCAGAAAGAACAGCGGTTCGGCACCACAAACCAGCAGGTCGTTGACGCACATGGCCACCAGATCGATGCCGATATGGTCATGCATCCCCAGGTCCATGGCCAGCTTCAGTTTGGTACCCACGCCATCGGTGCCGGAAACCAGAACCGGCTCTTGATACCCGGCTGGCAGTTGGCACAGTGCTCCAAAACCGCCCAGGCCACCCATTACCTCAGGGCGGGAGGTGGCCTTTGCCACCTGTTTAATGCGCTCAACCAGAGCGTTGCCAGCGTCGATATCGACACCTGCATCCTTGTAACTCAGGGAGGTTCTGGAATCCGATTTGTTCATTGATATCAATCCGCTTGTTGCCAGAGCTTGTTACCACCGGCGGTGCCGACAGTGTTTTAATCCGGACTGTTCACTGACCGGGGGCGGTGTTCAGTCCAACACGGTTTGGGTGGATGAAGGCGGCTATTCTAGGAGGCTGTGGTATTTATCGCAATGCTGTTACCGCATTGTCGCTGATGTCTGGTGGTAATTTTTGGGAGTTTGGATCTGATTTCAGGGTTAGAAGTGATTACCATAGTGCATTTTCAATGCCCGCAGTTGTCCAGACGTTGGCAAATGCAGTATTTTTTGCCGGATTTATGGCAGAATGATGTTCATTTGATTTTTATGTACAGGATTTTATTGATGCCTGTGGCTAAGCGATGCAACGCTCTCCTGCAAAACCTGATCAGTCCGCTGACCTTCTTGTCTGCTCCTGAAGCCCGTTCAGCCGTTAAGGCGGCCGTTCTGGTGGTGGGTCTTCTGGTATTGTCCATATTGCCTGAAAATACCCATGCGGCCTTGGTCCAAGGGTTATACAGTCAGGAAGTGCCAGTGTCCGGACAAGGTTACCAGGAGCGGGCTGATGCCATGTCCCAGGCTCTGGCAGAGGTGCTGGTAAAAGTGGCCGGACAGCGTGAGGTGCTGGCCAACAGTGTGGTAAAAAGTGCACTGGCCAAGCCGGAAGCCTATATTCGCAAGTTTGGTTTTCGCAGCTCTGCTGCTGATCAGGAGCCCTCCCTCAACCGTCAGCAGTATTTGCAGGCGGTATTTGATGACCAGGCAATTAACCGCCTGCTGCGCAGTGCCGGTGTGGCCATCTGGGGGCAGAGCAGACCATCGACACTGGTATGGCTGGCGATGGAGAGCGGTGGGCAGCGCTCAATCGTCAATGCTTCAGGGACTCTTCCAGCAGTGTTTGCCGAGAGCTTTCAGGGGCGGGGCTTGCCGGTGCTCTTTCCGTTGATGGACTTTGAAGATGCCGGGGCGATTTCAACCGTTGATGTATGGGGCGGCTTTACCCACAAATTGCAGGACGCTTCCCGGCGTTATGGTTCTGAATCGATTCTGACCGGGCGTTTGTCCCGTGCTCTGTCACCAGACGCGCTGGCGCAAAACGAACGCTACAATGGTCGGTTGACGCTGATATTCCGGGGAATGAGTCAGTCTGTGGCGGTTAATGGCCTGGATGCTGTTGCGTTGACACAGCTGGCCGCTGATCTGGTAGGCACAACCTTGTCCCGGCACTATGCCATTGATGCCTCCGATGCCAGTGGCAAGACTCTGCTGGTGGTTGAGAATGTTGCCAGTCTGGACGATTATGCCGCCCTGAATAAATACCTTGAGCGGATAACCGCCATTCGTGATGTGTCTGTTCATCGGGTGGCAGGTTCAACGATTGAGTTGGAGCTGGTTATTGATGGCTCTGAAAGCCAGTTGGCCGATGCCCTGGCCCTGGGTCGAAACCTCCGGCCGGTTGCACCGGGTTATGACTCTTCGGCAACTATGCGCTACAGTTGGTCCTACTGACAGGCTCCTGGCTGTTTGCCGTCAGAGTTACGCTATGCGGTGGTCCATGTGATTAGTAGTGATAGTTCTTGCACAACCGGCTGGAGTTATTTGCGGTATCAAGGCAATACCCGGGATGCACAGGTTGTAGCTCCTGTAGCCAGAAATACTAAACCATTATCGTGTTTTAACCGGTCACTTTGGTCTCTGGAAAATACCCCGGCCTGCCCTGGCTTGAGCAATCGTTTTTCAGAGATTGGTGAACCGGTCAGAAGGTCGGTTTCCTTACCCGATTTGACCGCTTGCCCCTGTGAAAATAATGAAGCTTCCTGGTGTAGCAAAAAGATGATGCCAGTGTTTTTGTCGCAGGGGGAGGCAAAGCAGTGGGGCAGGGAATCTGAGTTAAAGAGTGATGGAGGTCATGCTGCCGAATGTTTACTCACCGCTATCGAAAATAATGATAGTGAAGTGGTCCAATCCTTAATCCACGAGCCTCTTCTTGATTTTAATATGGAGGTAATCAGTAAAACTTCGCGTCGTAGGTGTACTCCTTTAATGCTGGCGATTGAAAGAAATTTCCTGGAGCTTGCCAGGATTATACTCAAGGTTGAGACGGTTGAGATTAACAGGGTTTTGGGTTCGAATGCTTTGCATGTGGCGGCACAAGAGGGTAATGCCGATGCTGTAGATCTGCTATTGCGTTCAGGGGCAGACGTTAATGCCCGGGATGTGAATGGCTGGACAAGCCTGATGAAAGCCTGCAAGACAAAAAGTGAGGATGTTGTCAGATTGTTGCTTGATTATCAGGCAGATGTGACATTGGTTAATCTGTTCGGTTTATCGGCCCTCAATATACTGGTTAATGATGATGGTGCTGAGAGACCCGATCTATTGGTGTTGCTGATTGAACATGGGGCTCCTGTTGATCAATGCGATATGAACGCCTGGTTTCCGCTGATCATAGCCATCAAGAAGGGGGGCTTGCAGTATCTTCAAATTTTGCTGGGTGAAGGCTGGGAAAAAGCGACCTGTCAAAACGAAGGGCTGGTTTTTTTGTTTGCAGCTGTGTATGGGAATGAGTCCGTACTCAGGTATTTGTACGACAAAATGCCGAAGAACTTTTTATTGTTCAAGGATATCGATAAGTATTGCTCATTGCGAGGCGTTGATGTTTCTCACTACAAGACGGTATTAACATTATTAAAAGAAAGGTATGGGGATCTTTTATCGCCTGAACTACCAGAAACTTTTTTTTCTCTGAAAAGCCAGTGTCGTCGAGTCATTCAACGACAGGTGTTAGATAGAGGTTTTGATCAGCTTCCCCTGTCGGCAAATTTGAAAAACTATTGTGCTCAGATTCAATTACCCATCCTTGTGGATAACGAGGAAGAACTCCGGGCTTTTTACAGATCTGAATATGAAACTGACGATCGTGAAGATGGGTTCCTGACATGGGGCAGTCTACCTCCGGTTGATTCGGTGGATTGGTTTCATGAAGAATTCTGGGGGTAGCGTATATAATCATCGCCTTTGAAGTTACTGCTTGCTTATAGCCCTGCCCAAGGCCGCGATAATTATGGTACTCTTGCACCACCTGCATAGAAACGACAAGGCCAGCAATCTTTGCCATGCCGGAGCAGCTGAAGAGAAAGACTGATACACTTTTGTTGTCCTGTTTTTGTCATACTCTTTTTTTGTTAACAAACAGCCCATGTAGTGTCGTAGCGGTTACAAAACAGGGCTGAAGACGATTTATTGACCGGTCTATTGATATCAGTCAATACCGGTTGATAATTGAACGGTTTTATTGTGTTACTGTCTTTTGTAATGTTGCAGTTTCTGTTGTCAGTATCACACTACCTTTACGGATTTGATGTCCATTATGAGTTTGCCTGTGCAGCTACCGCTCAGTGTCCAGTTAAGAGACGATGCCACGTTCGCCAACTTCTACAGTGGGCGAAATGAGACGCTGGTCAATCTTCTGGATATGGATAGATCGGTTCCCGGCATCGAATCCGAGCAGTTTATTTTCCTCTACGGCCCCAAAGGGGTCGGCTGCAGTCATCTGCTTCAGGCGGCCTGTCATCAGGTGGACCGGCGCAGCGGGCGAAGCATTTATCTGCCCATGAAAGAGCTGGTTCACTACTCGCCAAAGCTTCTGGAAGGTATTGAGCGGCTGCAACTGGTGTGCCTTGACGATATTGGTGAGGTTGCCGGTATCGATGAGTGGGAAGAAGCGCTGTTTGATCTGTTTAACCGCCTCCGGGACTCCAGAACCCGGTTTCTGGTGGCGGCGGACAATCCTCCCAGGGCTCTGGGGATTCAACTTCAGGATCTGGTTTCCCGCCTTGGCTGGGGCATGGTATTTCAGGTGCATCCACTGGATGATCGGGACAAAGTCGCAGCACTCAAACTTCGGGCCCATTACCGTGGCTTTGACCTGAGTGATGATGTTGCCCGCTTTATTATTCATCGTGGTTCCCGGGATATGGGCAACCTGTTTACCTTGTTGCATAAACTGGACAGTGCCTCTCTGCGCGCCAAGCGCAAGCTCACCATTCCCTTTGTTAAGGAAGTCATGAGGTGGTGACCATAAAATTCCGCATCTGGATTGGTGAAAACCTTGGGGTTTGGTTTTTGCGGAATTTTTAGGGTTAAGGAGTGGTCATCAGGTTTGGAGCTGGCCTATGTGGTTGAGAAAGGTTGGTGGTTTTCAGTTTGTGGGGCTTTTGGGGCTGCTTTTTCTGGGGGGGCTTTCTATTTCTGGGTGGTGGTGGTTTGCCCGGGTTTCTGATCGGGTTTTGAACAGCCTTCACCAACAGACCGGGCAACGCCTGCCTGATAAAGACATTACTTTTGATCCATGGCAGCGCCGATTGACCGGCAGTGATATTCGGGTGGAAGAGCAAGGGATTCAGTTTACTGCTCAGAAGGTCAGTGTCGTGTTGAACTATCGCCATTGGTGGGGGGCGTGGTTTGGTGAGGATGTTGAATCGTTAAGTGGGATTGAACTGGATGATGTCAGCATCGCTATTGATCCGGAGTTGATTGCTTTCACTCTGCCGACGCTCTTTCAAAGGCTGTCCATCAACCGTGGCCGCCTTTTCATTACTGGAATAGACCAACCACTCTCTTTTGACCAGCTGACGCTGGCGAATGAAGAGGAAGGCAGAATCAGGATTTATTCAGACAGTCGTGATGGTGAGAGCTGGAGCTTCTCAGGCGTTTATGAGGTCAGTAAAGGCTTGCTGGATGGTGAAGTGAGGCTGGTCGAACTGCCTTTGTCCGCGCTGGTTAACGCAGTGCCTCTTTATGCATTGGCCATGCTGAATAATGAACTGTCTGCCAATGACCGTTTTTCAGGGACAGTGAGTGCCACATTATCACTGTCCTGGGATAAGCCGGGCGGCCTGATCCTGAAGGGCAATGCAGAAGGGCGCAGTGGGCAGCTCTTGTGGTCGGGACTATCTGCCCAATGGCAGCAGTGGCATCTGAATAACCTGCAATTTCATGGTAATGATCCTGCACAATCTAGGGCAGAACTGGCTATTTCAGGTCTTGATCTGAGAGTGCCAGAAGCACTGGCAGGAGAATGTCCGGTTCAGTTAATGCCAGCCTTACCTACTGGCATTACTTCGCTTGCTATTAACGACAGTCGTCTTGAACTGGCAAACGGCCATTCACCCTGGGTATTTGAAAACGTAAATGGAAGGCTGGTTGCCGATGGTTTTTCGGGGAAAGAAAAAGATTCCCGGACTTATCAGTTCAGTGCTGCACTGGCCAATATCGGGGATTTGCAGCTGAGTGGTCAATTATCCGGCTCTGATAATGATTTTGCGTTTCAGCTCAACGATGCTCGACTTGCAGGTCCTTTAAAAAAGTATTCGGCTGTTGCCGGTTATGATATGCAGGGTAGCCAATTTGACTTGAGTTATAACAGTCAAAATCATACGGGTCAGCTTGATATTTCTGACTGGCAGGCAAAAAAGATCGCAAACAGCCTGCCGGTTGCATCCATCCATTTATTAAAAGCCCTGATAACGGATTCGTCAGGTAGAGCGGCTATCCCGTTTTCTCTTGAGCCCGGTAAACCGAGATTAACAGAACGTATCTATCGGGCGGTTGAGCAGCATGTTATGACCATTGTCCAAGCTCCGCTCGACTACCTTTCCAATACCACAGGTCGTGCACTTGAACCTGTGCTTTACCATGAAGCGGGTAAAGCGACATTAACAAAGCGATCACAAAAGAACCTGGTAAACCTTAAGAAAGCGCTTATCGAGAGACCAGAGTTGAATGTGTTGATTAATGTGGGTGTTTCTGAATCCAGAGATTGGCCAGAGTTCTCACGTTATGAACTGGAAAAGACATTGCTGGAACTGTACGCAGCGACCAGTTCAGTAGAGCCTGCTGAGGTGATCACTATTCCACCCGGGGTGCGGGCATCGCTTGTGGAGCAAATGTATCTGGCTACCCGACGTCACCAGAAAATTCCTGAAGTGGCTGAGCAATCACCCGGGCAGAGGGTTCAGGAAGCCGAAAGCTGGTTGTTGAAAAACTGGCCAAAGACGCCTGATCAACTGGAGAGCTTGCAAAAGGCCAGATACGACTACCTGAAAAGTGAAACTGGCACGGCGTCCGGGCATATTGAGTTGCAGTTATCATCAGGCCCGGACCGAAAAGGGGGTGAGCCTGTGTCGGTACTAACTCTCCACTAGGAGGCTGACCGAGAATAGACTGCCCTACTGCGGTGGCAGCAAATTGGTCTAAAAAGTCGGAAATTTTTAGCAAATAGAACCACTATTCACTAAAAATTTCCGACTTTTTATCCTCAATTTTCTGCCATCCTCGCTACGGGCGCTATTCTCGGTCAGCCTCCTAACCTGTTCGCCTGAGCCTGCCAGCGCACAAACATCATGGAAGTAATAAATAACAGTACGCTGAATCCGGTGATCAGCCAGCCCTGGGGTTGTTCCGGCCTGAACCAGGCATCAAGAACGCCACTGATAAAATAAAAGCAAAGGATAAAACAGAGCCAGGAAGCTGCTCTCAGGCCACGCTTCAGAAGGCCGGGAAGTGGCAACAGCAGTGGCAGTATCTGCAGGGCGGAGATACCAAGGATCGAACCCTGTGGCGGATTCAACCACCAGGTTTCTGCCAGTAGAGAGAGAATCAGGCCAGCATAGAGTGCAAGGCAGACTTGATAGATTTGGTTGGCTTTTTGCTGCATTGTCAGAGAATCTCAAGCACGGACTCAGGGGGGCGGCCAATTCTGGCTTTTTCGCCGTTGACCACAATGGGGCGCTCAATCAATCTGGGAAACTCGCACATAACGTTGATCAGTTGCTCTTCCGTCAGGGATGGATCTTTGAGGTTATTATCCTTGAATTCCTGTTCACCTTTACGAAGCAGGTCCCTGGCATTGATGCCCAGTTTGCCCAGAATGGCTCTCAGCTGATCCGCATCCGGCGGGCTTTCCAGGTACAGTACCACCTCAGGACTGATTCCCTGCTCTTCCAGAATACTCAGGGTTTGACGGGATTTTGAACAGCGTGGATTGTGAAAGATAGTAATGCTCATGACGACCTTGCCTGGAGGACTATAGATATTTTCCGCAAAGCCTACCAATCTCTGTGGATGCTCTGCAAATCATTTGTAATAGATGTCGGATGTATAGTCAGGAAGTAAACCTGTCTCTTTCAGCCTCTGAATTCGGTACACTTATCTCTTGTTTGACAGGGAGTTCATTATGGCACCGGTACTGCAATTCTGGTCATCCTTCCAGAGTTTTTTCACGGCGGTTATTAAACGCTTTCTAGATAACCGCTGCATTGAAAATGCCGCGGCACTGACCTATACGACGCTGTTCGCCGTGGTGCCACTGATGACGGTCACCTACAGTATCCTGTCCGCGGTGCCCAGTCTTCAGGATGTTGGAGACACCATTCAGAACTTTATCTTTACCAGTTTTGTGCCTTCGACGGGGGAGATGGTTCAATCTTATCTGAACGATTTTTCCCAACAGGCAAGAAAATTAACCAGTATTGGTATCGCTTTCCTGCTGGTCACCTCCTTTCTGATGCTGAGAACCATTGATAAGGCATTGAATACTATCTGGCAGGTGGCGCATGTGCGCCGTGGCATGACCGGTTTCCTGCTGTACTGGGCCATTCTCAGCCTGGGGCCTGTGCTATTGAGTGCCGGGTTTCTTACGACGTCTTATCTGGCATCCTTCAAACTGGTTTCTCACACCACGGCCATACTGGGTGCAGAGCAGTGGCTTTTACGCCTTATGCCGGTTGTTCTCAGTACATTGGTTCTTACCCTGCTGTATACGGCGGTGCCCAACAGAAAGGTGCCGGTTCGTCATGCGCTGGCCGGTGCGGTTTTTGTTGCCATTCTGGTTGAACTGGCCAAGGCTGGCTTTACCTTATTTATTACTCTGTCGCCTACCTATCAGCTGATTTACGGTGCTTTTGCCGCTGTGCCCCTGTTTCTGCTCTGGGTGTATCTGAGCTGGCTGATGGTGCTGTTTGGTGCGGTTCTGGTTCGATCCCTGGATCTTTATGGCAAACAGGGCGGTGGTGAGCGGCCACACCCGTTAATCTCGATTTTATTAATCCTTAAGCAGTTGCAGGAAAAGTTTGAGCAGGGACGGGGGTTGCATTACAGCGACCTGCGCAAACGTGATCTTCCGGTTTCTCTTGATGATTGGGAGAGTCATACTGCCCGGCTGATGGCAATGGGGTTGGTCAGCAAGAGTGATGACGGCGAATGGCTTCTTGCCAGGGATCTCAGACACATCAGTCTGTTTGCTTTCTGTGAGCAGTTGCCCTGGCCGATGCCTCAGGATGAGCAGCTCCGGAATATTCTTATCGCTGATGATCCGAACTGGTTATCTGACCTGATTCAGAGGTTGCAGACAGTAAACAGTGCCCGACTGGAAGCACTGGACTGTTCGCTGGATCAGTTACTGTCTAAATAGCTGGTATTGGCAGCTTTTGGTCAACTTGATCAGGTGCTGTCTGTGGCTAATACTGAATTGCGTCTGTCTGGTAAGCCGGATTTATGGAGCCCGGCGGCAGGGCGTTGTCCTGGCTCTTGCTATGGGCAGCAGGTAGAGCGGGTTAAATGGGAATTGTATGACATAGTGCGTCCTTCCCTATGAATGTTTTTTCGGAGGTATTCGTGAGGATAACAAGAACATTGGAATACTTTCTGGTGGTTGTACTGTTGGGGGCTCTTGTGGCCTGTAGCAAGCCAGTGACTTTTGCGGATTTAAACGGCAACCCCGTTGCTATTGCCAGCGAAAATGGTCAATGGCTCGCGTTGAATTTCTGGGCAGAGTGGTGTGACCCTTGCCGGGAAGAGATTCCGGAGCTGAATGAGCTGGCCAATGACGGTCTGGTCAGGGTGCTGGGTGTTGATTTTGACAACAGTCAGGGGGAGGCGTTAATCGATAAGGCAAAAGCCCTGGATATTCGTTTTCCGGTGCTTCGGGAGTCGCCACTTACAGTGTTGAACGAGCCTCCTCCCCAAGTGTTGCCCGCTACATATATTATTTCGCCGGAAGGTAAAGTGGTGAGCAAACTGTTTGGACCACAGACCAGGAAAAGCCTTGAAGAGCAGATTCACAAGTTAAGTAAACACCAATTACAGGAAACCTCGTCCAATGGCTGATGTATGCAAAAGAGCCTTTGTTGAAGGCAGGGTGCAGGGTGTCTGGTTTCGAGGCTCAACCCAGGAGCGAGCCCGTCGCCTGGGCATCGGTGGCTGGGCAAGAAATCTGCCGGATGGACGGGTTGAAGTGTTAATGTGTGGCTCAGAAGCAGCCGTTGCCAAGCTGGAAGAGTGGCTTCATAAAGGACCACCTCTGGCCAGGGTGGTTAATATTTCCATTACCGAAGAGTCGCTGCAGGCGTTTGACTCGTTTACCACGGGTTAATTTACAACCCAGTGACGTTCCCAGTTGGTCAGTACGCGCTCCGGATACCAGGTTTTGCCCAGGCTGCCATTATACCGGGCCAGAGCCCTGGTCAGATTGCCATTTTCTTTCTCAAGGTAATAACTGAGAATGGTGCAGCCATAGCGCAGGTTGGTCTGGATGGTGATGAGGTTGTCCTTATCCCGGCCAATAACATTCTTCCAGAACGGCATAATCTGCATTAAACCCAGGGCACCAGCCGAAGACACCGCATACTGGTCAAAGGCAGACTCTGTCTGAATCAGTGCCAGCACCAGCTCCGGTTGTAAATCTACCTTGGATGCTTCGAAGTGAATCATCCTGAGCACCTTGAGGCGAAGGTCCGGGTCTTTAATAAACCGGGCCAGACGGGCAGACATATCAACCAGCCAGACCTCGGCGTCAAACTGATCGTCGAAGCTGCTGGGTTGATCCAGTGAGCGTGACAGCACTTCCTGTAAAATCGGGTCGTGCCATTCCGCCTGACTGGCTGCTGGCATAACAAGAGCCATGACAAGAACGGCCACAACCCCCAAAGCCCGGAAAAGGGCTTTGGGGTTGGCAGTTTTCAGCAAGCTACTTATAGCGGGTAAAAGGCTGTCAGCAGTTAAAGTACCGTTAGCGATTTGTGCGTTTTTTAAGCAGTTCGATAATTTCACTGAGCTGAATATCTTCTTTATTGTTTGCAGTCCGGTGCTTGTATTCCACCATGCCATCGGCCAGGCCACGGTCACTGAGAACCACGCGGTGCGGAATACCGATAAGCTCCATATCGGCAAACTTAACTCCGGGGCTGGCTTTTCTGTCGTCCATCAGCACTTCAAAGCCTGTGGTGGTCAGTTCCTGGTAGAGTTTTTCGGCCGCTTCACGGACCACTTCGGATTTTTCGATCTTCAGAGGTACCAGGGCGATCTGGAAAGGCGCGATGGCTTCCGGCCAGATAATGCCGCGGTCATCGTAGTTCTGCTCAATGGCGGCGGCGGCAGTTCTGGACACGCCGATGCCATAGCAGCCCATGGCCAGCGGAATGCTCTTGCCATTTTCGCTGAGAACCTTGGCGTTCATGGATTCGCTGTATTTGGTACCCAGCTGGAAAATATGGCCCACTTCGATACCACGCTTGATAAACAGCTGCCCTTTACCGCAGGGGCTTGGGTCACCTTCCTGAATATTGCGCAGGTCTTCAACGCGGCTGAAGGTGCAGTCACGCTCCCAGTTGATGCCGAAGTAGTGTTTGCCTTCGATATTGGCACCAGCACCAAAGTCGGCCATTTTCGCTACGGTTCGATCGACAATCACCGGCATTGGGCAGTTAACCGGACCAAGTGAGCCAGGGCCGGCACCCATGATGTTTTTAACTTCTTCTTCGGTGGCAAAGCGCAGGGGAGCGGCCACATCCGCAAGGTTTTCCGCCTTGACTTCGTTAAGCTCGTGATCGCCACGGATCAGCAGGGCGATGAACTCGCTGTCAGCGTCTTCTGCAGCCGCAACAATCAGGGTCTTGATGGTTTTTTCAACAGGCAGGTTGAACTGTTCTACCAGTTGATCGATGGTCCGGGCATCCGGAGTATCCACCAGTGTCATCGCTTCAGCGGGGGCAGGGCGTTCACCTGCTGGAGCAACGGCTTCTGCTTTCTCAATGTTGGCTGCGTAGTCGCTCTGGTCACTGAATACGATGGCATCTTCACCGGACTCGGCCAGTACGTGGAACTCCTGGGAACCACTGCCGCCAATGGCACCACTGTCAGCCTGCACTGCACGGTATTCAAGACCCAGGCGGTCAAAGATACGGCAGTAGGTTGCGTGCATATTCTGATACTCAGCTTGCAGACACGCTTCAGTGGCATGGAATGAATAGGCGTCTTTCATCAGGAATTCGCGGCCACGCATCAGGCCGAAACGTGGGCGACGCTCGTCACGGAATTTGGTCTGGATCTGGTACAGGTTGATTGGCAGCTGCTTGTAACTGTTCAACTCGTTACGGGCAATGTCAGTAATGACTTCTTCATGGGTTGGGCCAATCACAAAATCACGACCGTGGCGATCCTGAAAGCGCAGCAGTTCAGCGCCGAATTGATCCCAGCGACCGGTTTCCTGCCACAGTTCTGCCGGTTGTACGGCAGGCATCAGGGTTTCCAGTGCGCCAGAGCGGTTCATCTCTTCACGCACAATGTTTGCTACTTTTTGCAGGACCCTGAGACCCAGGGGTAGCCAGGTATAGAGGCCGGATGCCAGTTTACGGATCATACCGGCACGCAGCATCAGCTGGTGGCTGATGACCACGGCATCGGCAGGCGTCTCCTTAAGGGTTGGAATCAGATACTGACTGGTTCTCATGTGTTCATTTACCAGGCTGTTCAAAAAAAGGTTTGTCAAAATTTGACGTCAATTAATGCGCCATTTTAAGGCCAATCGGTTATTATACCAACCGCTGTTGCAAAATCCCCTGTTGTTGATTGGTTGTTCTGAAAAATACCTTCTCTATTCTATTTTCTCTGGATGGGCTGTACCGTGAGTAGCTTTGAACTGGATCCCCAGCTGGCAAGAGACTGTGTGGTTATTGGTGATTTTCCTGTTTGTCGCCTTTTGCTAATGAACGATAGCCAGTATCCCTGGTTTATCCTGGTTCCCCGTATCCAGGGGGTGGAAGAGATTTATCAGTTGGATGAGGCGGCCCAGCAACAGCTGCTTTTTGAATCCTCATATCTGGCGGAAATGCTGCAGGTGCTGTTCAGTGCAGACAAGATAAATGTGGCCGCGTTGGGTAACGTGGTTCGACAGCTGCACGTTCATCATGTTGTCCGTTTCACGGCCGATGCTGCCTGGCCAGCGCCGGTGTGGGGCAGGCATCCCGCCCGACCTTATACGGATGAACAGCTCGCAGAGGTGATGCGCAAGCTGAAAACGGGTATTACCGATATGCCTTCTTTCCAATGGGCTTGACAGGTAAGGTAAATTTGGAAGGCAGAAGCTCAAGGAGTAGACTGCGCAGATTAATCTGCTTCCGGTTGCCTGTAACCGATCTTGTTATGATGGTTAATGACCGGAAGTGGTTTGGCTGGCTGCCTGTGGGAGTAACAAACGATGCAAGATGAACTGCTTGAGCTGCAAACCCAGTTGAGTTTTCAGGAGGATACAATTGCTCAATTGAATGAAGTGGTTACCCGGCAGCAGAAAGATATTGACAGGTTAACAGAAGCCATGGCGCAACTGAAAAAGCAATTTGCAGAGATGGTGGCTGAACAGCTGGAAAGCCAGGAAGAGTTACCTCCTCCCCACTATTGATTGATGATTAGACGGTTCTGGATTCTTCTGGCCGGAACAACCTTGCCAGCCAGAAGACCGGAATGCCTATCTTCCTTTTGGTGCGGCAATAACATCTTCCGCCTGTAGGCCTTTGTCCCTTTCAACCACAATAAACTCAACCCGCTGTCCTTCACTCAGGGTTCGGTGTCCTTCGCCGCGTATGGCACGATAATGGACAAAGACATCTTCACCCATATCACGGGTAATAAAGCCAAACCCTTTGGTGATATTGAACCATTTGACTGAGCCGGTTTCCCGTCCGGAGTCATCAAGGGGTTCCGCCGAGGAGACGGAACTGCCGGGCAGGTTGGCGATAACATGAAACAGGGTGCCGGTGCTGACTGAAAACAGCGTAATCTGGTCGAGAGTCACTCCAGAGATCATCAGGGTGTTGTTATAGGCGAAACCCACCGCTGCACAGAGCGCTGACAACAGCAGGACGGACCCGGCTATCTGCAGCCACCGTTGGAAGCCATTGCGTCTGCTCAGGTAGGCTCCTGTCATTAAATTTAATGAAGCGGCCATCAGTAATAGTGCAACCACCGGGTTGGTTGGGTTGGCAGCGGCTGTTGATGGCTGGTAGAGGTTGGTCATGATGGCAATAACGAAAAAAAATGCCAACAGGCCGGTTAAAAGATGAATTGTTTTTAAATGTTTCAAGGCATGTTCCCTTAATTTGTTATCAGTATCAGTTGAAAACATCGAGCCCTTTTGCACGTGGGCTTTTCAGAACCACAAGCCATCCGTGAAAACAGAATCTGGTGTAAAGCTGTCGTGCATTTTTTAATCATGACCAGACAACATTGAGCCCGACAAACACGTTGTGCAACTTATTATGATGGAACACATGGTTTCCCATATCAGTGTTAATGTACCTTTATGATGTTTATTTCTCAAATATTGACAGGCCTGCCTGACATTTAACATGAAACGAGACACTTCACGGACGTTTAAGACAGGCGGGAAAGAGTCTGTAAACAGCGCTGTGAGCTTTCTGGTGAGTTGTTGGAAGGGTAGATTGACTCTGTTATTTGGGTGTGAATCTTTTGGTAAAAAATGCTCGACGTGGAAAAATACCGATATTATAGTGGTATCCAGTACCTTGAATATCTACTGCTGCCGTCTTCTATTAAGCATGGTGTTCGTAAAGTTGTAGAAATGTTTAGAGGTTGTTAATAGATAACGTTGTACTCATGGAGTGATAAGGCAACTCTGGTAATGTCTTATTGAGAAAGGGAGGTACCAAATCCGCCTGGTGCTGTGGCAGATAATGCAGTCGCTGATGGTTGCCGTTAGCTGGCAAAAGCAGATCGCTTTAATCAGATAACAGCAAAAACATTGGCAAGCGCTCAATGCCCTCTTTAAAAGGGAAAGCCTAAGGGAAGGCTTAAAAGGAATTTTCATCAGGAGAGTACGACTATGGCTGGGAAAAAAGCACCCGCAATCAAGGAAAAATACAGCAAAACCCAGATGCTGGCAGAAATTGCCGAGAATACCGGGCTTAGCAGAAAGCAGGTCAGTGCGGTAATGGATGAACTGAGTGAACTGGTTGAACGCCATATTAAAAAACGGGGTTGTGGTGAGTTTACCTTGCCCGGTCTGTTAAAAATCGTGACCAAGAAAAAACCGGCGCAAAAAGCCAAAAAAGGTGTGCCAAACCCTTTCAAACCCGGTGAATTAATGGATGTGCCGGCCAAGCCCGCTTCTATTCAGGTGAAGGTAAGGCCATTGAAGAAGCTGAAGGAGTTTGCAGCATCGTAGGCTGTTTATAGCTAAAAGCTTATAAGAGCTGCAAAACCAAAGGAGCTTACCGGCTCCTTTTTTTATGGTTGCAATTTGATCAGGGTTGTAGAAAAATAATTTCTCGTTGCGAACAGGATGTATATCACCAAGGGGAACTGCTTATGTCAGTTGGTGGTAGTCGCAATAATAAACACAACAAAGTACTCAGGGAGCAATTCTGATTATGAAAACCCTCGCTAAAAGCGCACTGGGTGTAGCTGTTGCTACAGCTGTCGCCGCTACCTCTGTTCAGGCTTCTCAAGCAGTGACTATGGATCCGAGTCTGACGTTTACCTATAAGAATTTTTACTTTGATGCAGATTTAAAAGAAACCGGTCAGAAGAGGGGACATGATTGGTCCCACGCATTGATTGCTGATTTTGATACCGGTTACGTCAATGGTCTGGTTGGTGCTGTTGTGACTGCGGGTTACGCTGGGCCACTGGATGTTGATTCAGGATTTGCTACTAACGTTGCTGGTGGATCTGATAAAAAACAAGATGATGCTATTTCCGGATTCCAGCAGGCTTACCTGAAAACAAAGCAGTCTTTCAGTGGTGTTGATTTTGAAGGTACTGTTGGTGTCAAGAAGCGTAGTACGGAAACTTACTCTGATTCCGGCTCTCGCATTCTGGCGGCCAGCTCTACAGGTTACGACCTCTCGGTTGGCTTCGAAGGTGCTAATGCATATTTTACTGAAATCACCGGTGTTAGTGAGCGTAATGCTTCAACACTTAATGGCGACCTTTCTGGTGGTGGCGATAAGGTTGATTATCTCCGTATCCTGGGGGCTAATTACAGTTATGCAGGCTTGGATCTCGCTGCAGAATATGGAAACTCAAAAGATTTGGTTAAGCAGACTTTCCTGAAAGCCGGTTATGGTTTTGAGCTTGATGATATGAGTTCTGTTGAACTTGATGCTCGTTACGGTAAAGCCAAGAGTGATCAGCCAGATAATAATGCAAAAGCCAAGTACTATAACCTGAATGCAACTTATAACTATGGCAATGCTTATGTCGCCCTTGGTTACAACAAAACCAAAGATGGTGATTATAACTCTGACTACATTGATGGTGAGCATGGTAAATTCAATTCCAGCTTGTCATTGTGGGAAGACTATGCAGAAGAAGGTGAGAAAGCTTATGTTGTTTCAGCGGGCTACAACTTTGCTGATCAAGGTCTGAGCGGTTTGACTTGGGATGTATGGTACGCTAAAGGCGACGATGCTGATGAAATTGAAGATTTCAAGCGTCGTGAGTATGGTAGCTATGTCAATTACGCTTTTGATGGCTCTCTTGAAGGTCTGTCTGTAGCTTGGCTTTACACCAATTACCGAGCTCAGGGTGATGTTGTTAATGACAGTGGAAGTCTTGGAGGTCTTTCTGATCTGGATATCAACCGTCTGTACCTGACTTACTCTGTTGCTGCATTCTAAGCAGTTAATTGCTTAAGTTGATAAAAGAGGGCGTATGCCCTCTTTTTTTTGCTTAAAAAATTAGTGAATGAATATTCCAGATGCTTTTTTAATCAGAGTGTGCCAATGCATACAAGTCTTTCATTATCTGAATTGCATATCTCAGTGATGGCTTTATCAATGAGTTATTGTACGTTCTGACGCTTCAGTCCAATCCCTCTGAGCTGGTTTTTTGAAACATGTAGTTAATTTCCAGATTGTATTAACTATCTCTGTAAATATCCGCAAACTCCATGCGACTGATTTTTAAATCAGGTGCTGAGTGAAAAAAAAGATAGCACAGAGATTTATATAAACATTTGATTTCTAAAGTGATTAGGTCAGTTTTCAGCCTTGATGCCACTAATGATGAATAGGTATAAATACAAACTGGTTATAATGGAATAATACCTTACACAATTTTATCAGGGATGAGGCTTTTGAGGGTTATGGATAATAAGGCTGATCAGCCATCCTCAGCGTCACTTTGGCTCGCTTATCTGGCTAAAGGTGGCTCCATGAAAGAACTTCGTAATTTGGATCAATGTCAGCTTGATGCTATGTACAGGGTGGCTTTTGCCCAATTTAATTCCGGCCATTTTACCGATGCTTTAAAGGTCTTCCGACATCTTTGTCTGCTTGATCATACCAGCTATTCCTATTTTCTTGGCCTGGGCTTATCACAGTATGAGCTTTCCCTGTTTGCCCAGGCTGCGGCAACGCTGGCTCATGGGGAAAAGCTTGATCAGAAGGACCCAAGGGCTTCACTGATGATGGCTAAATGCTTTATCGAGATCAAACGCTGGTCTCTGGCTCAAAAAGCCTTATCTGAGGCGGTGACCAGAGCGAGCCAGTCTGCCCGTTGGAAAGATGAGCTTCAGCAGGCGAAAAAATTGACCAGTTTTGTTCGTGGCAAATTGCAGTGAAGATGTTTCAGGGGTTGTTTGTTGTCCGGTAAGGAATACCGGGCAGGGTGATTTTCAGGCGTCATGGTCAGGGAGGGCGTTATTATGTCGAACACAGTTGGAGAACCGGGTGGTGTACAAACAGGAATAACGCCTGCACCGGGCACGCCGGGCAATGTTTCGGCAAATCCCGGGAATGGGGTAAGCAGTGGCTACAGTCCAGCAAATTCTGTCTCACAATCTACGGGTTCAGGTCCGGACGGAAGTCAGGCGGGTGTCCAGCTGAATGCTCCGATAAATAGTGGCAACAACGGTGTTGACTATCTGGCAAGAACCTTGCAGTCAAGGCTTGATTCGTTTCGTGCCACGATTGCCCAGAATAATGCCATGACCCCGGGGGAGCTTGATCTTTCTGATACCCAGAACCTGCTGTTGTCCTTAAGAGGTGCGATTAATGACCTTAAGGTACTTAACAGTGTGACAACCATTGAAATACGGGCGGCAGACCGACAGGCACAAGTCTCTCTTTCATCGGACATTTTTGCAATGAGAAAAACGATCGAGTCTACGCAGAATTCGATCAACAGCAAACAGTCAGAACGGGACAGGGCTCCTGACCATCAGAAGCCAGCACTGGATGCTGAAATAGAATCATTAAAAGGGAGAAAAATGGCCGCGGAGGTGCGACTGACTGCAAAAGAGGCGCTACTTTCGAGTTCTGATGATAATGCGGTCAGGGATCTGTCGGTCCCCCTGGTGAAGGCTATCAGTCCGGAATCTCTGGAATCCGGTGAAAAGCAGCTGGATGAACTGAAACATGAATTAAAAGTATTAGAAAAGCGTTTTGACAGTGATGAGGTTCGCTCCAGGCTGACTAGTCTTATTGCTGCTGACTATGACAGGGAGATTCTTCGGGTATCGGATCGTGACATTGAAAATCGTCAGCCCCGGAGAGGTAAAGGCTCTCCTGAGGCATTGAAATCGCTGGTAAGCCCGGAGGTCGTTGATAACCTGTTCAGTTTCTTTTCGGCTCGTGACACCACTGCGAGGGACTCTGTGCGCAATCAGGCCGCTCCATCTGAACAACAGTTAACTGATGCCGCTGAAGGTCTGGCTCTGGTGCTGCTTGCAGAGCCTCCCGTGACAGCCCGTGAAAAAAATACCGTCAATCGGTCATATCCTGATGATAGTACCAGTATTGAGGATGCCGATAATTCACAGACTCCAATGCTGCGTGCAGAGCCACCAGTAACGGCCAATGATAAAAATGCAACTGATCAGCCAAATCCTGGCGATAGTCTTGAAAGTAGTAAAAATGCACAGTCTCCGATACCCCCGGCAGAGCCACCAGTGACAGCCAGTGAAGAAAATCCCGTCGATCAGCCCTATCTTGGCGACAGTCTCAGTCTTGAAGGGGCTAATAATCCACAGGCATTTACAATGCTCCTGTTAAAAGAGCGAATGGCTGATATGCAAGAGGCGTTGGAAAAGAGATCGGATGGGGACATGGTTGATTCTGTTGGGACCAATCAACTTGCCCAGCTGCTTGAAGCAGAGCGAGAAGTCGAGGCCATGGTTGTCGAGGCGATCAGGGATCAGGAACGCTATGAGGCGGATATGCTTAAATCTCATCCGGTTTAAGAGGCAATATCTACGAAAGGGATTCAGTGTTGTTCGTTCTATTTGATAAGCCGTACTGGTGACCAGTGCGGCTTTTTTTGTCTGGCAACGGCTGACTCTGCCGGTCTTTGGGGTATAATGGCCGTTTTTCTGCGAATCAGTAAACGTAAGCGCCCAAGTCAATACGATATCAATGGTGCTTACTGTTGTAAGTAATAGGGTAGGCCAGCGTCAATGCCGATCTATGAGTATCAGTGTGAGCAATGCTCCGAAGTGACGGAAGCGATTCAAAAATTCGGTGATGCACCGTTGCGTGATTGCCCGGTCTGTGGTCAGGCCGCACTGAAGAAGCTGTTAAGTGCGCCGGCCTTCAGGCTGAAAGGTGGTGGTTGGTATGAAACCGACTTCAAAGGAGGCAGTAAGAAAAACCTGTCTTCCAGTGATAACCACTGTCCTGGCAAAGACAGCAAAAGCAGTTGTGCCGGTTGCCCTGCAACCAGTCAATAAAAGCGTTGCCCGGCAACCAGTGATTGATCCAAATCCTTTCAGCCCGGCGGCTGTAAGGATGAAATCCAGTTGAATTCCTGATTTGAGGTATATTATGCGCAGCCATTATTGCGGCGAACTGAATCTTTCCCATGATGGGCAGGAAGTCACCCTCTGCGGTTGGGTACATCGCCGTCGTGATCACGGTGGCGTGATTTTCCTGGACCTGCGTGACCGTGAAGGCCTGGCTCAGGTGGTGGTCGACCCTGATACTGAAGAAGCGTTTGCACTGGCTGACAAGGTGCGTAGCGAATATGTCCTGAAAATTACCGGTATTGTGCGCCCACGTCCTGAAGGCACTGTGAACAGCAATATGTCTACCGGTGAGATTGAGGTGCTGGGTAAGCAGGTGGAAATCCTTAACCAGGCCCAGACTCCGCCTTTCCAGATTGAAGGTTATACCGATGTGGGTGAAGATGTGCGCCTGCGTAACCGGGTCATTGATCTGCGTCGTCCTGAAATGCAGGAAAAGTTGATTATTCGCAGCAAAGCCACCGCTGTAGTGCGTCGCTTTATGGAAGAGCACGGCTTTCTGGATATCGAAACACCGATGCTGACCCGTGCAACTCCAGAGGGTGCCCGTGACTACCTGGTGCCCAGCCGCGTGCATCCGGGGCACTTCTACGCACTTCCCCAGTCTCCACAGCTCTTCAAGCAGATGTTGATGGTGTCTGGCTTTGATCGCTACTACCAGATCGTCAAGTGTTTCCGTGATGAAGACCTGCGTGCTGACCGTCAGCCTGAATTTACCCAGATCGATATTGAGACATCCTTCCTGGATGAAGCTCAGATCATGGGCATTACCGAGTCCCTGATCAAAAAACTGTTTATGGAAGTGAAGAGCGTGGATCTCGGTGCCGAATTCCCGCGCATGACCTATGCCGAAGCCATGAGCCGTTATGGTTCTGACAAGCCAGACCTGCGTATTCCCCTGGAGCTGGTGGATGTGGCTGACCTGATGGCCGGCGTTGACTTTAAAGTATTTAAAGGCCCGGCAGAAGATCCTAAAGGCCGTGTTGCCGCACTGAAAGTGACCGGCGGTGCCGAGCTGAGCCGTAAGCAGATTGACGACTACACGAAGTTTGTCAGCATCTATGGTGCCAAAGGTCTGGCCTGGATCAAGGTGAATGAGCTGGAGAAAGGGGTTGAAGGCCTTCAGTCGCCAATCATCAAGTTCCTGGGGGATGATGTCACCATGAACATCATGTCCCGTATTGGCGCTGCCAATGGTGACATCGTCTTCTTTGGTGCGGATAAAGAAACAATTGTGAATGAGGCGCTGGGTGCTCTGCGCTGCAAGGTGGGTGAAGATCTGCATCTTTATACCTGCGACTGGGCACCATTGTGGGTTATTGACTTCCCGATGTTTGAAGAGACCGATAATGGCTCCCTGACTGCGCTGCACCATCCATTCACAGCACCAACCTGTTCTCCCCAAGAGTTGGAAGCTAATCCGTCTCAGGCACTGTCCCGTGCTTATGATATGGTTCTGAATGGCTATGAAGTGGGTGGTGGTTCCGTCCGTATTCATCGTCAGGACATGCAGCAGGCGGTATTCCGTGTGCTGGACATCCAGGAAGAAGAGCAGCGTGAGAAGTTTGGCTTCCTGCTGGATGCCCTGAAGTACGGTGCGCCTCCTCACGGTGGCCTGGCGTTCGGCCTGGATCGTCTGGTGATGCTGCTCTGTGGTACCACTAACATTCGTGAAGTGATTGCCTTCCCGAAAACCCAGTCAGCTTCCTGTTTGCTGACCCAGGCTCCGGGTGAAGTGGAAAGTCAGCAGCTGCGCGATCTGAATCTGCGCATTCGTCGCGATCCGGCAACTGCAACCAGTCACTGATTCATCCTGGCAGCCTCTCAGTGGAGCGGCTGCCAGCCAAGCGTTTAAATAGAGGTTTTTATGGCAGGTCATAGTAAATGGGCCAACATCAAACACCGTAAGGCTGCGCAGGACGCCAAGCGGGGCAAAGTCTTTACCAAAATCATCCGGGAACTGACCGTTGCCGCCAAGCAGGGTGGCGGTAATGTTGAGGATAACCCGAAGCTGCGGGCGATCGTTGATAAAGCCCTGGCTGCCAATATGACCCGGGATACCATTAACCGCGCGATTGCCCGTGGTGCCGGTGGTGAAGATGATTCCAATATGGAAGAAGTCACCTATGAAGGGTACGGGGCTGGTGGCATCGCGGTGCTGGTCGAGTGTCTGACGGATAACCGCAACCGGACGGTGGCTGAAGTTCGTCATGCTTTTGCCAAGCATGGTGGCAATCTCGGAACTGATGGCTCCGTTGCTTATCTGTTCGAGCGTAAAGGCCAGATATTCTTTGAAGAAGGTGTTGATGAAGAGCAGCTGATGGACGCAGCCCTGGAGGCCGGTGCTGAAGATGTCGTCACTAATGATGATGGCTCAGTAGAAGTGCTGACCGAGTGGACTGAGTTTATGGCCGTCAAGGACGCTCTGGAAGCTGCCGGGCTTACTCCTGCGGGTGGTGAAGTTGCCATGATCGCTTCTACCCAGACAGAACTTGATCTGGCAGGTGCCGAGAAAATCATGAAGCTGATTGATCGTCTGGAAGATCTGGATGATGTTCAGAATGTCTATACCAATGCGGACATTCCTGCAGAAATCATGGAGCAACTGGGCTGAGTTCTAGTCTGGATTGAGTTAACGGAAAGCCCGGATTGCTCCGGGTTTTTTTGTACCTGTTTAAAACGCAGGTGCAGTTAGCCAAGAGGAATTATCAGGGAGTTTCCGTTAAAGGTTAAAAGCCAGTGTGATTAGAAACAGCACCAGGGTGACACTGGCAATGGTCAGTAATGTTTTCATTTGATGGTTCATCTGGCAGGCTGGCTCCCCAAAACTCATGTTCAAGAGTAAGTCGCAACCGGTGAGTTTCGTAGCCTGTTTTGGTAATGCCGTGTTTCAAAATTGTAATGCTGGAAACGTGTATGTATATACAGTATTCTTTTTAACGACAGGTTTGGAACAGAAATGGAATGGCCATATTGTTGGGGATTGATCCCGGATCCAGGATTACCGGGTATGGAATCATTGAGGAAATTGGCTCCCAATGTAAATACGTAGCATCCGGCTGTATCCGAATTCAGGATGGGCCACTGCCAGAAAGACTTGCCCAAATTTTTCAGGGTATCAATACGGTGATTGAAATGTACAGTCCGCAATCTGTCGGTATTGAGCAGGTGTTTATGGCCCGCAATGCCGACTCCGCCCTGAAGCTTGGGCAGGCCCGTGGTGCGGCGATTGTTGCCGCGGTAAATCATGGGCTCGAAGTTGCAGAGTACTCGGCACGACAGGTGAAACAGGCGGTGGTGGGTAAGGGCTCTGCGGAAAAGTCCCAGGTACAGCATATGATTACTTCAATCCTGAAGTTGGATAAAACCCCTCAGGCCGATGCCGCCGATGCTTTAGCAGTGGCATTGTGTCACTCCCACACACGGGCAAGCCTGGTGCGAATGGCCGGTGCAACGGGCAGAAGAAATCGTCGGTTATTAAGTAGTTAAGTCGCTAGAAGAGATACTGAATATGATAGGCAGACTCCGCGGTATTTTACTGGAAAAAAAAGCCCCATACCTGCTGATTGAGGCTGGTGGGGTGGGCTATGAAGTTGAAGCGCCGATGTCGGTGTTCTACCGTCTGCCAGAGGTTGGTGTTGAGACAATGCTTTATACGCACTTTGTCGTTAGAGAAGATGCGCAGCTGCTCTATGGCTTCAGCGACGCCCGGGAGAGAGAGCTGTTCCGTACTCTGATTAAAGTGAATGGAGTGGGTCCGAAACTGGGCCTGACACTGCTCTCCGGAATAGAAGCGTCTGTATTTGTCCGTTGTGTCCATGATGGCGACAGTTCTACCCTGGTGAAATTACCCGGGGTTGGCAAGAAAACCGCGGAACGCCTGATCGTGGAGTTAAAAGACAAACTGTCAACATGGGACAGCTCTGCTGCGCAATTTGATGGTTTGACTGGAACGCCCCTGGGGCAGGCCCTGGAAAAACAGGCCGCTGATACTGAACAGGAAGCCGTCAGTGCCCTGGTTGCCCTGGGCTATAAGCCTCAGGAAGCCAGCAAGGTGATTGGGCGGATTAACGTGGAAGGTCTGTCCAGTGAAGAACTGATCAGGCAGGCATTAAGAAGTATGATTTAACATCATTCCCGGAAAAAATTATGATTGAAGCGGATCGCTTAATATCAGCCAGTGAGCGCCCGAGCGAAGAGGCCCAGGATCGGGCCATTCGACCTGTCCGGTTGCGTGAATATACCGGACAGCCAAAAGTCAGGGAGCAGATGGAGATATTTATCCAGGCGGCCCGAAAGCGTGGTGATGCTTTGGATCATACGTTGATATTTGGTCCGCCCGGGTTGGGAAAGACAACACTCTCCCATATTCTGGCCAATGAAATGGGCAGTAATATCCGTTCGACTTCAGGACCAGTGATTGAAAAGGCCGGAGACCTTGCCGCCCTGCTCACCAACCTTGAGCCAAATGACATCCTGTTTATTGATGAAATCCATCGTCTCAGCCCGGCCGTTGAAGAAGTGCTTTATCCGGCCATGGAAGATTATCAGTTGGATATTATGATTGGTGAAGGCCCTGCGGCACGTTCGATCAAACTGGATCTGCCACCCTTTACCCTGGTAGGCGCGACCACCCGTGCAGGGCTGCTGACTTCACCTTTAAGGGACCGGTTTGGCATTGTTCAGCGGCTTGAGTTCTACAATGTGGCGGATCTCAGTGCCATTGTGCTCCGTTCTGCTGGTATTCTCGGAGTGCCGATGAATAGCGAGGCGGCCAATGAAGTTGCCCGCCGTTCAAGAGGTACACCCCGTATCGCCAACCGGCTGCTGCGAAGAGTCAGGGATTACGCGGAAGTAAAAGGCGATGGTTCGGTAACCCGTGAACTGGCAGACGCCGCCCTGAATATGCTGGATGTGGACGCCAGCGGTTTTGATCATATGGACCGTCGACTGTTACTGGCCATGATTGAAAAGTTTGATGGTGGCCCAGTGGGGGTTGACAATCTTGCCGCAGCCATCAGTGAAGAGCGGGACACCATTGAAGATGTGCTTGAGCCCTACCTGATTCAACAGGGTTATATAATGAGAACACCCAGAGGCAGGGTATTAACTAAGAGCGCTTATCTACATTTTGGCTATGATTACCCCTAGGGGCTGTTCAGGTCATATTATGAACTAGACTTCAGTTCATGCTCGGAGGACCTGACAGTCCTCTTTTTTATCCTTACGGCATTTGGAAATATCGTAACAGGAGTACCCTGATACCCTCAGTATGCAACTAAACTTCAACAGGCCACAGTCCGGCCATATCTAAACAGACAGGATGTATAATATGCTCCCAGCTGGAACGCCTGAAACTTCCTACGGGATGCAGGTACGCTCGAATGATATACCAGAATCAGAGTATCTATCAGGAGAGATACGAACTGCCGGTATCAAAAGACGTGTTATCCCTTTTGCAGTAGACGAACATGTCTTCAGTGAGAACCTGATAGAAGGAATGATTAATCACAAGGGAATGGGGAGACTGGCAGGGGTAAAAGACAGGGGATGTCGCCTGGTTGAGCGTCCTGAGTTAATTCAGTGGTTAACGACTGAAGCTGCTCAAAGTCGTTTATCGGCACCTGATGTCATTTGGTCTCACAGGGGGATCAAGAGACCGAAATCAGATTACAGTACTCTCAGTCAACTTGAAGACCTGGCCGTGTTGATGGGGTTTGCGAAAAGTTTAGGGTTCACCAGTCATTCAGTTCAGGATAGCAGCGCACCGTTTTGCAGTGATCTTCATCCGGTCATGGAGAAGTTTGTTGCGTTGTTCGACAGCAACAATCTCGCGTTGAATTCTTTTTATGAGGTGAGCTTTTATGCAAGGGATGATGTAAATAAACTGTATTTACACATAAAACATTCACATGCTGTGACGCTGTTAACCCCTGATATTATTCCCGATCATGAGGATCCCTTTGGTCGCCTTGACTTTGATCGGGCTACACGCCCTGAACCAATGTATAGTCCTGATGGTATCTACATTGAACTGGATGGTGCTGAGGGTGACAGGGCGTTTTCAGGATTGATTGATCGAGTAAGACTGCTGGATCCATTTGAGGAAAAATCCAGCATGAGTTTCCTGATTCGCTTTCGGAAAAATATTCCTGGGGATCAAATTATTTCTGATATTGCCAACTATCGGCTGGTCACAGGAAGTGAGGACAGGAATCAACTGTATTTCTCCTGCAGTGTCCCTGTAACAACTCTGAAAAAAGGAGAATTATTTATTGAGTTGCAAGCTCCGTTTATTAACTGTCCTGACCCCGATCTTGATGAAATATTTGATGTCGAAAAGGAGTGCAAATCAACCAGGGATAAGCTGCAAAGAAATCCGGATGGCAGTATAAACAATAAGACAAACCGGGATCTTTTGCGCCAGAAGTCGATACCCATTGTCAGAAATACCCGGCAGACTAAGCCTGAGAAAAATGGCTTTGCCGGTGAATATCTTGGTTCAGGAATTGCACAACGCGTCTTTACCCATGCCGAGTTTAATAAATTGGCAGCAAAGAAAATCATGCACACCATGAACCACGCTACTTCTGCAGCAACCATCAAGACACTGTATAGTACACAGAGAATGTGCTCGTGTGTGATGACAGACCCCCTGCTGGGAAAAAATGGAGAAATCAAGTTTGCACTGAGTCCTATAGAATACATAGCGGTGCCGTATCGGGATGGTGCGATTGGTGCTGATCAGGTGTATGAATTTGATTTTCCAGAAAAGAATGCTGCCTGTGGTGTCGCTGCTTCTAATCATCCGGTGACGGTCAGGAGGATAAGAAACAGTACATCAGAGTCGGATGTTTTTAATAACCTTGATTACCTGCCCGTCCTGCCCAGAGAAGAGTGCGATGAACCTTTCTTGTCCGATCACCATTACAGGATGGAAGCAATGGAGGTTAATGGCGATTCAATGAAACCGGAGTTTTATGAACAGGACCAGGTGACAGTGTTAGGATTGCAGAGGAAATACGATCAGGAAGAGATGGTTGAATGTATATTGAAAGATCCTAATGAAAAACCTGAGGTTAAATTTGAAATCATTAAAGGTATTCTGGATTTGATAGACCGGTGTGACCGTTTTAACAAGATGATCGAGGAGAAAGGCAATGGCTGGGTAATCAAATGTGTTATTGATGGTAATTTTGCAAATTTTGCCTATGACCGGAAGAAACATCAGCTTATTTATCTTGATGTTGCCCCGGCAACGGTTACCATCGATGGGCAGATTTTGCCGGGGAATCAATTTATGATGGAATGGATTAAGGAGCGCCATGACTTTATTTCCAAAATGTCTGAAGATCCACAGATGTCAAAATTGTTTGTGCTGGTGATGCTGACCAATGATCTTCGTCAACTTGAAAAAATACAATCCAGACTGGTAAGAGAGTCGGTCAGTCATGATTCTCATAAAGAGGAAACCTCTTCCCTGCGGGACGTGGTCAGCAAAGTGTCCTCTTTGCTGGCGGAAGATGATCGATTTTTATCCTGGTGTGCCTGCCATTTTTTCTCAGACTCTGAAATGACCATGGAAAGCCTCAGTTACCACGAAGACGCATCTTCGGGGGGGCGGTTTTCTCAAGTTGTGTCGATTTTATTTGAACGGTATATACAAAAACCCCTGGTTGATTTTGATCAATATGTAGATAAGCCTGATCCGGCTGAATCGGAAAAGATAAAATCATTACCCTTATCAAGAAGAATGGAGTTGCTTCGACAGTTGTCTGATGTGGCTTTTGGGTACATGAAACATATAAAAAAGAGTCTGGCGGAGAAAACATCGAAGAAGTTGAATGGTATTGATGACCACAAAGAAGATACTTTATCCAAAATTGAATACGAAACAATGATGAATAAGGCTATAAAAGGCGATGTTATTCATTTCTTTCCAACTACTTGTCCTCCAGAGGATATGTTTAATGAATCTGCATTTTCCTGGCTAAAAACATGGGAAGATGTTCATGGCTGTAAACCAATAGAAGGCGATAGCGTTGACAGTGTTTTGGGATTAAGTCGTCAGTTATTGCTCGATGCCGAGTTTGACGAAGCCAGTGATTCTCTATTGATCACCATACCTTGCTTTCAACGATTGGTCAGAAGGATTTATGGTAAAAAAGTGGATGTACTCCTGGTTGAGCCTTTTCATGGGCATGATAAGAAATTTCGAACGGCTTTATATCAGTGGCGGTCTATGTGTCAGGATAAGTCTCTTCGCCTGGAAGAATGCACAGGGGTTGAGGCATTTCATGATACGCTGGAGAATTTGACCATGGACACAATGGTACTTGTTAATCGTCAACCGGAGAATTCCTATCTTATTGGCAATGTCAGTGAAAATCCATGGTCCAGTATCTTCGTCAAGGACAAGGGAAAGCAGGCCAGTAAGCTCAATTGCTCATTACCAGTTACCTATATGCCATGCCAGGATGGTTATGAAAAGTTATTTTTTGAAAAAGTGCTTCTGGGTTTGAAAGAGTTATACGAAACCAGAAAAGAAACAAGCCTGGGAAATGAAAATAGTGAGAACCTCTCTGATGAGGATTTCCTTAAGAAGCTCGTCGTATGGCTCCCGGGCAGCTGTGCGGAAACCAGGAAGGTAGAACGGGATGTTGAGCGTGTCTTTATCAAAATGAACTTGTCGTCCAGTATCATGACTCGATTAAAGCCATGGCTTCGTGGTTATGTCGATATGATACAAGATGAATTTGGTTGGGAGCACTCGCCAAGAGTGTACCTGATGATGCCACTACCTTCAGAAAATACCAGAGAGTATGCCCGTTGGATGCTGCGTCTCACGAAGGATAGAAATGGCAATGACATATCATTCATGAACTTTACCAGTGAGCTTACCATGAATATGCTTCAGGAGAAGATTAAGGCAAGTATTAATGAAACGTCATCCTCCAAACCGGATTTTATGTTTATTGAGGGTGGGTATGGGTACAGGTCGGGGCATTTTCTACTGCATGATACGCCAGTCATCAGAGTATGCAGTGGTTATGATGAGGGCTTTTTCAACGAAATAGACAGCATTGGTTCTGTGGAAGATCTATCCTTGAAATCAGTATCTGTCAGTATACCATATACTTCCCTTGTCAACGGGGATCCCGTCAGCAGGAGTTCTATGGAGTGCCTGAATGATCCCCATGGGAGATTCTTCAGTGATCGATAATGCGGGGCATGTTGGATGATGGTTGTCTGATAAACACGGCTGCAGTACCTATGAAATATTTCCGGATGTAATATGGTGTTATGGCTACATCTATCCGTCAGAAGATTACGCTGTTTAATCTGCTACCAGCGATAGTGTTCTACAGTATTATTACGTTTGTCTTTCTATATTTTACCTTTCGGACGGCCTCTGAAGAAATCGGCAGAAGGCATCTCAATGAGACGTTGCGATATGCAGCATCCGTCGATACAAGAATGAGTAAAGTGATCTTGGCTGGCAAGGCCTTATCCCTGTCTGCCAGTGAGATTTCTTATCATGACCTTTCTGCAAAAGTTATTTCAATATTCAGAGATATGCCCTATGTGAAATCGGTATCCATTGTCGATTTTGAAAAGAAAGGCGGGGTGTTGGTAAAAAGTAAAGAGTCTGTTTATTTTGATTGGATGGTGAAGAAATTTGTTTCTGGAGATCAAGACTCAGATTACTCCATTCCTGATCAAATCTATTTATCAATCAACAATAATCTGGAGTATGACTGGTATGTTAATACTGAATTAACCGGGCCGGTATTTTATACCAGCTTTCTGGTCAGGGTTTCGGATGATAACCATCGGAGCCGCTTTCTAAGGCTCGATCTGGATGCTGCCAAACTGGTCAATATGCCGATAAACCTGGATTTTCGGGTTCGCCTGATTATTGCCGACCCTTTCGGACACATTGTGTACGCCAATGGCATATCGCTACTGAAGTACAGAACCATTGAAAAATTCTCACGGCTTGGGCCTTGTGAGGGTAGTGGCGAACTCTATTTTCCCTCAGAGAATGGCGGTTCGTTCAGGCATTTGCTGTATAGCCCTATTAAACCGTCCAGGCCTGATGAACCGTGCGGTTTTATGAAGGATGTTTTGCACAATGTTGTTAAGGAGGGCAGGTTGGTCAGTGTCCGTATTCTAACCAGGGGCAGCTACAAGTGGTCGGCAGCTGTGCCTGTTAAATCCACCGGTTGGTTTTTCAGCTACAGCATCATGGAAACTGACATCATGAAGCCGGTGTATAAACAGGCCTTTTTAAGCGCAAGCCTGATTGGCCTGGCCATGGTGTTAGCCATTATATGCTTGTGGGGTGTGTCTGGCAGGATTACGCGTCCCCTCAATGAATTAAAGCGTGAAATGAATACCTTTGGTTTTCTGCCCAGTGAGTCAAGTGATAATTTCCAGGATTCAAGGGATGAAGCGGTTAGCCTGAACCGGAGCTTTATCCGGTTAAAGGAACGACTGTTAAACCGGGAAGAGGCGTTGCAAAAAGCCCGGGCACAAAATATGGCCAGCCTTGTCCAGCAGCTAAGAGGACGTTATTTCTATTTTCATCTGGCCACTTCGGGGGATATTACCTATGTCAGTCCATCAATTACTTCAGTACTGGGTTTCGACGAAGACGAGTTTTCTGGAAAAATTCAGGGTTTCTTAACGGATTCGGTGATTAACGATACCTTCAGAAGCGTCCTGAAGCAGTTGCCAAAAGGGGTTTGGCAGGAAACATTTGAACTGGAATTTTTCCATAAAGACGGTTCCATACGCTGTATTGAAGTGGGGTGTGCAGGGCACGCCAATAAAAGCTCACTCACCCAGAAAAACACCGGCCAACAGCTGGATAGCATTGAGTGTATGGGAAATGATATTACCCATCTTGTTCGTGATACGGAAAAATTCAAGGCATTGATAGCCGGTTCGCCGGATGCCATTGTTATCACCGATACGGCGGGTGCCATCAACCTGGTAAATCCCAGGGTCGAAGATCTCTTTCGTTATCACGAGTGTGATTTACTGGGCCTGCCATTAGCGCTGTTAATTGACCCTGAGTACCGGTCAGATCTGATGCTGCTGAAGGAGCTTGACTCCGATGATATCGATAGCCATTGCCTGGAGGCAAGGCTCTCCCGTGGGGTTGATAAGTATGGCCATGGATTTCCAGTGGAAATATCCAGCAACGTGTTGACCACAGCCGATGGTTTGCTGATCTCCATCGTCTTTCGTGACATTACCCAGAGAAAGCGAATCGAAGGCGAGCTACTGAAGGCGAAAGAAACGGCCGAAAAGGCCAGTCAGGCAAAATCTTTATTCCTGTCACATATCAGCCATGAACTGAGGACCCCGCTTAATGGCGTCCTTGGCTATGCCCAGCTGCTGTTGGCTGACAGGGATGTTCCCGATAAATACCGGGAAAGTCTGTCATCCCTTGAGGCCTGTGGTTTGCATCTTTTGACCATGATTAATGACATTCTCGATATCACCAAGATTGAAAGCGGCATTGTGAGAACCCGGGTGGTGCCTTTTAATATCCAGGTGACGCTGGATATGGTGTTTGCCAATTTTCGTGAAACTGCGAAAGTCAAAGGCCTGAACTTGTTGCTGGATATTCTGCCCAATGTGGAGCTGGAGATCGTTGCTGATAATGTCAAACTGCGCCAGGTGTTGATCAATTTGGTTGGCAATGCCGTCAAGTTTACTGACTCTGGCAGTGTCTATCTAAAGGTGTTTGTCAAAGGTGAAAAGCTTCAGTTTGAAGTGCTTGATAGTGGCGTGGGTATTGTCTCATCGGATTTGGCGCAGCTGTTTCAGCCATTCACCCAGCTAAAGAAAGGGCAGGAGTGTGGCGGTGCCGGTTTGGGGCTGTCTATCAGTTATCGTCTGGTGGAAGCCATGGGGGGAGAGCTTCAGGCTGAGAGTGAACCTGGCAAAGGGAGTCGTTTTTATTTCAGTATCCCCTATCAGGTTAGCCATGGGGAAAGCAGAAACGTGTTAGCCACCTTGCCCCCGGGAAACGGCGGAGCTGATTTACAGCCAGAGCACTTTAATCAGCATCAAATTCTGGTGGTTGACGATAGCATTAATAATAGAGATATGTTGGTAAAGGCCCTTAAGTCTAAATCTTTTCATGTTGAGGCGGCAGAGGGAGGGTTGGAAGCGGTGGAAAAATGCAGAACCACTCGCTACGACCTTATTTTGATGGATCTCAGAATGCCCGGCCTGGATGGCTTTGATGCTGCCAGGGCGATTCACCGTATCGGCCGACACCCATCCATTAAGATTATGGCCGTATCTGCCAGTGTGTCAGAACAGGCGAGAGTACAAATTGCAGATTCCGGATTTTGTGGTTTTATTGCCAAACCTGTGCGCTTTGATGAACTGTTTAATTGTATTTATGACCATTTGGAAAATGATAACGGCTTGTCTCCTGATTTACCGCTCTCCGGTGTTTGTCTGAAGGAAATGGTTACTGCTTTGCAGCGCCTGCTTGAGATCGGTGACCTGAAAACACTGGAAGAAAAAGCCGAAGGGTGGTCAGTGCAGCCGGGTTATGGCACCGTCCCTGAAAAAGTTATTGAGCTGTGCAAGCTGCTGGACGTTATGGGGCTGGAGACACTCTATAACGCTTTAGTGGAACATTCTGGCTAGGAGGCTGTCCGAGAATAGACTGCCCTACTGTAGGATGTGTGTAAATCTGATTTGATCTCTCTCACTGACGTGCTATCAAACAGTTATTCACGGGATACAATTACCTTGCTTTGATGGACCTTTATCGGGTGGTTCTGATCCCCATTGTGGTTTTTGGTGTTATGATCAGTCCTTTTTCGACTTCATAATTGATGGGTAGAGAGGTTGTCGGTGGCAGAAAGCATGTCTCTATGGGCTCTGGTGGGTAACGCCAGTTGGATTGTGCTACTGGTGTTATTGTTGCTGGTAGCTGCATCGGTTGTTTCATGGATGATAATTTTCCAGCGGGGAATCCTGCTGAGAAATGCGCAGCAGACCATGATTGAGTTTGAAGATCGTTTCTGGTCGGGAATGGATCTGATTCTGCTGTACAAGGAAGTGCAACAAAATGAACAGTCCGGCTCAGGGGTGGAACACATCTTTAAAGCCGGTTTCGCCGAATTTACCCGCCTGCGAAACCAGGGGACTGTTGATCCTGATGCGGTTATGGAAGGTGCTCAGCGGGCCATGAGGGTAGCCATTTCCAGGGAGCAGGAGCGCCTCGAAGGAAACCTTCCCTTTCTTGCCAGCGTTGGTTCTACCTGCCCTTATCTTGGTCTTTTTGGCACAGTTGTCGGTATTATGAACTCTTTCCGGGGGCTGGCGGTGGTGCAGCAGCCAACCCTGGCTTCGGTTGCACCGGGCATTGCCGAGGCTTTGCTGACCACTGCTGTTGGCCTGGTTGCCGCTATTCCGGCGGTTGTCGCCTATAATCGCTATGCTTCAAGGGTTGAAGCCCTGGTGTCCAATTACGAGATATTTGCGGATGAGTTTTCCAGTATCCTTCACCGTAAAGTTTACAGCCGGACATAAAGGGATCTTAACGCAATGTCACCGATGATAAGTGGGGCAAAGATAAGAAGTCGTCGTAAACCCATGTCTGAAATAAACATGGTGCCGTTTATCGATATCATGATGGTGCTACTGGTTGCTTTTATGATCACTGCGCCCATGATGACTCAGGGCGTGAAAGTTGAGCTGCCCAAAACCAGTAGCGATAATATTGCTCTGCCAGAAGATAAAGAAGTCCTGGTCATCTCTATCAAGGCGGATGGCAGTTATTATATGGACGTCGGATCTGACCATGACAAAGCCGTGAATCTTTCGTCCCTGACAGAGAAAGTCGGTAAGGTCGTGAGTGCCAGACCCGGTACTCAAGTGTTGATTCAAGGAGACACCAGCGTTGCCTATGGATCAGTAGTTCAATTAATGGCTGGCCTGCAAAGCTCAGGTATCAGTCATGTTGGGCTGGTCACTGATCCGGTGGCGGTTGGCATGGAAGAGCGGTAGATGAAGAGATGGTTTAATATTGCTTTTCCAGCCTTTATGGCAAAGGTGACCGAAGGTTATGGGTTTGCTGTAGCCCTCTCTCTGATTCTTCATCTCATGATGTTTGGTGTGCTTTTAGTCAACTGGAGTGCCGACGCCCATCCAAAAATAGCACCGCCGGTGCCCATCAGCGCAGCATTGGTATCGTTGCCTGAACCGGCGGCAAAGCCGCAAACTGTCAGGAAGCCTGCGCCGAGTCAGGTGGAACAAAAGCGCAAAGAAGAGGCAAAAAGGCGGGCGGAAGCCAAAAAAATAGCAGAGGCAAAGCGCAAAAAAGCGGAACAGCAGCGAAAGGAGCAGGAGCGGCAGAAAGCCCTGGCCTTGAAGCGGGAAGAGGAAAGAAAAAAAGATGAGCTTCGTAAAAAGGAAGAAGCTGCCCGGGAGCGTCAGGAGCTGGAGAGGCGTCAGCGGGAAAAGGAGCAAAAGCGCAAAGAGCAGCAAGCGCTTGAGCAAGCCATGGCAATGGAGCAGCAGGCTTTGGCAGCTGCTCAGCAGCTTGAGCATGACCAGCTGCTGCAAGCACAATATGCCGCGCTGATTAAAAGCCTGACCTCCCGGTATTGGAGCAGGCCGCCCAGTGCACGCAATAACATGGTGGCAGAAATTCGAATCAGTCTTTCTCCCTTTGGGGATGTGCTGGATATTACTATGCTGAAGTCCAGTGGTAATGATGAGTTTGATCGCTCCGTTATTCAGGCTATACGCCGAGCGTCGCCCTTTTCAGAGTTGAAGGATCTTGAGCGGCGAATTTTTGAACAACACTTCCGACGAATTACCTTCCGATTCAGGCCCGAGGATCTGGTTAAATGAGGCACTTATTCAAAACCTGTTTATTATTTTACTGTCTGCTCTGGGGGATGAGTGCTCAGGCAGAGCTTGTCATTGAGGTCACCCAGGGAAATGACCAGGCAGTGTCCATGGCAGTTTCCCCCTTCAGCTGGACAGGGGGGAAAGTGTTGCCGGAAGACCCGGCAGCAATCATTGATAACGATTTGAAACTCAGCGGTCTGTTCAAGGCGCTGCCAAGAACCAGTATGCTCAGCTTCCCGGCCAGTGAGCCGGAAGTTTATTATCGTGACTGGAGGTTGCTTGGGGTCTCTTACCTGGTAACAGGGCAGGTGGCACACAGTGGCACAGGTTACACCGTGAACTATCAGCTTTATGATGTTGTCAGGGGGAAGCGCATTGCCAAGGGTGGATTTACCGGAAACAGTGCCCAGCTTCGGGAGATGGCCCATCGCATCAGCGATGTTGTCTATGAAAAGATCACGGGCCTGAAGGGCGATTTTGCCACCCGGATTCTCTACGTAACCGCCCAGAGGCACGACGCTGAAAGAACCGATTATCAGCTGAATTATGCCGATGCGGATGGTAAACGTAACAGGAAGGTGTTCAGCTCCAGCGAGCCTATTTTATCGCCCAGCTGGTCGCCAGATGGCACCAGGGTTACCTATGTCTCCTTCGAGCAGGGTCGCCCTGCCATTTATATGCAGGAACTGGCAACGGGCATTCGCAAGAAACTGACCGGTTTTAAAGGGCTGAATAACTCGCCGGTATGGGCACCGAACGGTAAATCCATTGCCATGGTGCTTTCCAAAGATGGTAATCCGGACATTTATATTCTTGACCTGGCAACGAATAAAATCAGTAATGTCTCGACTCACTACGCCATAGACACTGAACCGGACTGGATGCCAGATGGCAACAGTCTCGTGTTTACCTCAAACCGGGGTGGGAGTCCTCAGGTCTATCAGCAGGAGGTCAGCCGTAAAAGTAATGGTGAATTTATCACAACAGGCAAGCCCCGTCGTCTAACCTTTGAAGGGCGGTTCAATGCCCGGGCCAAGGTCTTTCCGGATGGTAAGTCACTGGCTCTGGTGCATAAAGGGGAGGGAGCTGCTGACTTTAACATCGCGGTGCTTGACCTGGATACCGATAGACTGCGGCTGCTGACGTCATCCAGCCTGGAAGATTCGCCCAGTATTGCCCCGGGTGGGCGCAGACTGATCTATTCTGTACAGGGTGGCAAGAATGGCGAGCTGGGTATCGTTTCTGCTGATGGGCGGGTGAAACAGCGATTGCCTTCTGCCAAAGGTGATGTCCGTGAGCCTGCATGGGGTCCGGCTATTGAGCTCAGGTAACGTACAGGCAGGGTGACCGTTCTATAGTTCTGTGAAGCAGATCGCAGGCAGTCACTTTTGCCCTGCCGATTTTCCGACTTGCTGCTATGCTCGTTTAAACTGCTTTTTTCCGGTAGCCCTTTCTCTGAGGAAACCTCACAATCCCTTGCTATTCGGGCTAGTCGGGTGACTTCAGTTCTGATAATGTACCGCACAAATCTTGAAATCCCGTAGAGAATGATTGGAGTTAAAAATGCAAATCGCCAATGTTGTTAAAGCGGCTTCCATGGCTGTAGCCGCTCTCTGGCTGGCAGGGTGTGCTTCCAAGAAAGAGCCAACCACAGCAGAAATCCAGCCACCGGTTGTTACTGTTGAAGAAGAGGTGCTGGTTGAAGTTCAGCCAGTTCTGGATCCTGCGGTTCAGGCTGTCATTGACAGTGGCCGAATTGATGAGTCTCCGGAAGAGATTCAGGAGCTTCTGGAGAAGAACACCTATTTCTTCCCATTTGACAGCGCCAGGCTGGATAATGACGCATACAAGGCTCTGGATGTGCATGCTGCCTACCTGACTTCTGATATGGGGTACATGAAAAATATCGTCATTCAGGGTCATACTGATGAACGTGGTACCCGTACTTACAACCTGGCTCTGGGTGAGCGTCGTGGCAAAGCGGTGATGGATTACCTGGCTGCTAAAGGTGTAGCAGCTAACCGTATTGAAGTGATCAGCTTCGGTTTTGAGAAGCCTCTGGATCCTGAGCACAGTGAAAGTGCGTGGGCTTTGAACCGTCGTGCGGTAATTGTTACTGAGTAAGCAATAATACCAGTCATATTCTTGATTTGATGCTCTCTCGGTAAGCTTGCTGGAAAGCAGCCCGGTGAGAAAGGAGAATACGACTGGTATCATTATTTCGTCCGGGGGATAAATGCGTAGAGGAAACACTAACCCAAAGCTGATGGCAATGCTGGCTCTTCCAGGGTTGCTTGCTGGTGCTCTGAATGGCGTGGCAATTGCCGCAGCCCCGGTTGAAGAACCGAGACCTCTGGGGCTTTCAGCTGAATCTCAAACGGTTGTCAGTCAAATCTCAGATGGTCCTGTTACGATATCATCCTCATCGGATAGTGATGCTGATTACAATGGTACGGCTCATCTGCTGAATACGATTGATCAGCTGCGACAGGAAATGATGGAAATGCGCGGGCAGCTGGAAGAGCAGGCCTTTCGCATTGAGCAACTGCAGCAGGAAGGTCGGGACAGGTATCTTGACCTTGATGATCGAATCTCTCGATTGAAAGATCAGTCTGGGACAGTGCCCCCGGCTCCAGTTGCCAACTTAAAGACACCAATGGTGAGCGCACCAGTGGCAGAGGCGGCAGAAAAAAACAATCAACCGGCTTTGCAAGCCGAGGAAGAAACTTACCAGTCAGCATTTGCCCTGATTCGTTCCAAACAGTTTGATAAAGCGAAAAACGCACTCCGGGAGCAGCTGAAAACCTACCCTGAAGGTCGTTACGCAGACAATGCCCATTATTGGCTGGGTGAAGTTGATATGGCTCAAGGGCATTACGATGCCGCCAAAGTCTCCTTCCAGATCATTTTGAATGAGTTTCCAAAAAGTCCAAAAGTTCCGGATGCCAGCTATAAGCTTGGACGAGTGCACGACTTGCTCGGCAATCAGAAAGAGGCAAAGAGACTTCTTGAGCTGGTTATTCAGCAATATCCTGATAGCTCGGCAGCCAGGCTTTCTGATACTTATTTGAGAACCATGGGCGATTCCTGATACCTGATGGCAGTCATCCTCAATGCTGAGAATTACCGAGATATTTTACTCATTGCAGGGAGAGACCAGAACCACCGGGTTGCCTACGGTATTTGTGCGCTTAACCGGCTGTCCCCTCCGTTGTCGCTGGTGTGATACGGAGTATGCCTTTAAGGGGGGAGAGTTATTATCCGCTGAAGAAATCCTGGAGAGAGTATCAGAATATAACCCCGGGTACGTCACCGTGACGGGAGGCGAGCCATTGGCCCAGAAAGCATGCCATGGGTTGCTGAGTCTTCTGGCTGACCAGGGTTATGAGGTTTCTCTTGAAACCAGTGGTGCAATCAGCCTCTCTGAGGTTGACGCCAGGGTGGTCAAGGTAATGGATTTGAAGCCTCCAGCCTCAGGCGAGTCCCATCGTAACCAGTATGAAAATATCGGTTTTCTGAACAGACAAGACCAGTTGAAATTTGTTATTGCCGATCGCGGCGATTATGAATGGTCTGTCTCCAAACTGATCCAATACGACCTGGCGAACAGGGTTTCCGATGTTCTTTTTTCTCCGGTCAGTGGCACCATGTCTGCCCGGGTATTGGCGGGTTGGATCCTTGAAGACAGACTGCCGGTGAGATTTCAATTACAGCTGCACCGGATGATCTGGGGTGATCAGCCGGGTGTCTAGGACATAAAAAGGTATTGCAGATGAACAGAGCAGTAGTCCTATTATCCGGAGGGCTGGATTCGGCCACCGTTCTGGCAATGGCTTTAGAGCAGGGATTCGAATGTTACTCGGTCAGTTTTGATTATGGGCAACGTCACCGTTGTGAACTTGAGGCTTCCCGCAAGGTAGCTGAGGCTCTGGGGGTTAGTGAACACAAGGTGTTAAAGCTGGGGTTGACTGATATAGGCGGTTCAGCGCTGACCGATGATGATATTGCAGTCCCGGATTTCAACGATCCCCTCAAGGAGGCTCAGAGCCAGGTTCCGGTCACTTATGTTCCCGCAAGGAATACGGTTTTTCTTTCTCTTGCTCTTGGCTGGGCAGAAGTACTGGGGGCTCGTGATATTTTTATTGGTGCCAATATCGTTGATTACTCGAATTATCCTGACTGTCGCCCGGAGTACCTGAAAGCATTTGAAGATATGGCGAATCTTGCCACGCGGGCTGGTGTTGAAGGCGATCTTTTTCGGATCAGGGCACCACTGCTGAATTTAACCAAGTCTGAAATAATTTCTGAAGGCTTCAGGCTGGGCCTGGATTATGGTATGACCGTCTCTTGCTACCAGGCCGATGAATACGGCGCTGCCTGCGGTGTTTGTGATAGTTGCTGTTACCGGCGAAAGGGGTTTCTTGAAGCAGGGGTCGATGACCCGACGACTTATCGTATTGCGGTTTAACTCGAATCACTTGTAAAACGAATTCTGGCGCGTATAATTTCGCTGATTGGGTCGTTAGCTCAGTTGGTAGAGCAGTTGGCTTTTAACCAATTGGTCGTAGGTTCGAATCCTACACGACCCACCACTTCCTGCCAAACCCTCTTATTTACCTCTTCACCATAATTATTATTAGTGCTGATGCTGTGTTAGAATATCCGCCACATTTTTTTAGAAAATGGCGGTGCGAAAATAATGCGGAGCTGGACTTCCTGCCATTGTGGGGATAGCGGCAACGTCATATTTTCGGCTCATGGCTGATTGATAGAGGAAGTTGCAGACACTTACCTGCCTTTTATATGAAACAGTTCATCCTGGAAGGGTAAAGTGCTTTGCCGGATGCAAGCTTTATGAATGCAGTGATAGACAGAGAGCTCGTTCAGGGCCATTTGCAGAAGGCTCCATTACCGGTGGATCCGGTTGCGAAGGAAGCCAAAAAAAACAGAATCAAACAGCTCCTGAAAGAGAGGGGAGCGGTTCTGGTTGCCCACTATTATACAGATCCTGTCGTTCAGGAACTGGCTGATGAGACCGGTGGCTTTATTGCCGACTCATTGGAAATGGCTCGCTTTGGTGCCCGGCACGATGCCAAAACGCTGATCGTGGCCGGTGTCCGCTTTATGGGGGAAACCGCCAAAATTCTCAGCCCGGAAAAGCTGGTGCTGATGCCGACCCTGGAAGCAGAGTGTTCCCTAGACCTGGGCTGCCCTGTGGAAGAATTTTCCGCTTTTTGTGATCAACACCCTGACCGGGAAGTTGTCGTCTATGCTAATACGTCTGCTGCCGTAAAAGCACGGGCAGACTGGGTTGTAACCTCCAGCTGTGCACTTGATATCATCGAAGACCTTGATGCCCAGGGTAAAGCCATTATCTGGGGGCCGGATAAATACCTTGGCAGTTATATTCAAAAAAATACCGGTGCCGATATGCTGCTCTGGGACAGTAGCTGTATTGTTCATGAAGAGTTCAAGGCGAAAGGTATTGAAGACCTGAAACGTGTTTATCCTGATGCCGCCGTGCTGGTTCATCCGGAGTCCCCTGACTCAGTGGTTGAGATTGCTGATGTGGTGGGATCGACGAGTCAGTTATTGAAAGCTTCTCAGGACATGCCGAACAGCGCATTCATTGTTGCTACGGACCGTGGGATTTTCTATAAAATGCAGCAGGCTTCACCTGAGAAACGTTTTATAGAGGCTCCCACCGCAGGCAGTGGTGCCACGTGCCGCAGTTGTGCCCATTGCCCATGGATGGCAATGAATACCCTTGATGCTCTGCTGGAGTGTCTGGAAACTCCGGGTGAACTGAATGTCATTGAGGTCAGTGATGAGTTGCGGGATAAGGCACTGAAGCCCTTACAACGCATGTTAGACTTTACAGCGGCCGGTTAACATTAATTATCTTCCCGGTTTCTGAGCAGGTCGTCTGAGAATGGACGGCCTCCCGGGACAGTATTATAAGCTCTTCCCGTTTTTATCCATGTAATTGATCAAAGTGGCTTGTAGCTTATGTTTTGATTTAGCTTCCGCCTGAGGTGGAATCCCTACATAGAGTTCCAGCGGCGTACCTCCTTTAAAGAAGTAGAGAGATTTGTCAAACAGGTGTTGCTTGAGCATATAACAAGTGCTGGGAAATTTTGCCTCTATACGCCAAAAAAATTTGTTAATGTTGGCTTTGCCTTCATATAAATTGCCACCATTGTCGATAAGCTTGAACATTGTCGGCAGGTGGCCCTCTAAGGCTGCAAAATGCATGGGAGTAGCCCTGCCATTCCACCGACCGGTGCTTTGGTTTATCTTGGCACCGTGTTCTATCAGATGGTCAATAATTTCCAGGTTGCCTGACCAGGCAGCCAGATGGAGCAGTCGAATGCCGCCTTCAATGATTGGCTTATTGACATCCTTAACGGCGCTGAGCAGCGTACGAATAACATCGTTATTGCCTTGCTTGAAGGCCTTATAAAAATAGGACCTGGCGATGTCATAATAAAATCTGTTGACATCGGTTCCAGCCGATAATAGTACCCTCATTGTATCGGTATCTTCGATTTCCATGCTTTTCTGTAGCGCTGTCAGGCCATCCGTGTAAAGCGAATCCGGGTCAGCTTTACCCTCTTTGCAAAGAATCTCTACTGATTTCGATTGCCTGTTCTTAACTGCCCAGTGTAGCGCTTCTTGTTTTTGTTTCCTGGCATCGGGAAAAGCAGTACACAGACAGGATAAGATTTTCTCATGATTCGATATGGCTGCCCTTGCAAAAGGATCTAAGGTAGGCCCTTCGCCTTCCCCCGTTGTTGTCAGGCGCATAAACGTCGAAGAAGGCACGGCTTGTGCCAGATGGTTGATGACATTTGCATTATCGTTTGAGCATGCCCGCAGGAATAACGACTGAAAATCCTCCACGCTGATTTCCTGTCCATCAACCAGAGGTAATGTGAATGGTAATTGGGGAAAGGGCAAGGATGATTCAGAGGCATTTTCAGACGTATTGCCATCGTCATTTAAATCGATATCGGTATCAAGGCGGAGCGTGCAGGCCGCCTCCCTGACAAAAGGAGAAAGCTGGACAATTCTCTGGAAGAGGGTCTGGGTAAAAGATTCATGGGGTTGGACGGTGGGGAGATTTCCTGTAGGCGTTGTTTCGCGAACCCGCTTACCGTTGAAATTGACTCGAATGGTCTCCGGGTGTGTTCCAGAGGGGGGCGAATCAGGATTGCTATTTGTCCTGCGGTTAGTTGTCCTGGGGTTAAGTGTAAAGCTGCACTCCAGTGTAAATGTTCTGGTGCCTGATGAGTTAGTAAAGGAGAGCTTGGGCATTATTAGAGTCCTTATTAATTTTTGACCTGGTTATTATCTACTAATTTCTGACCGTTTAGATGGCGGATAGTTCCCGGGGATGACGTGAACCTGATAATTATTTGAGGTCAAACGGCGTTATTTACAGTCCAGGTGCAGGCTTTATTCTGAGAGCAACAGCATCACTCAATTCTCACCCAAAGCCTGCTACCTGCCTTGTGTAATGTTCTTAAATGTCAATTTCTGCAACTGCACCAATATTTCGGTGCCTATCTCGCTAATCTGACGAAAGCAGGGATCTCCACTTTGCAGCTTCTCCCAGGAAAACGGGGTGGCCAGCCGGGTCATACTCAACGGCCAGGCCGGATGAGGGGGTGATGAATGCTTAATGATGCTTTGGTGAAGATAATCCCGGGCTCGCAGACGTCGTAATGCTACTTTCTGAATGATGGGTTTAAGTACGAAATGCAAATGACTACTTAAATTGTTTCTCAGCAATATCAGTTCGCCCATCAGGTGACTCCATGTGTACAGCTGGCAGAATGCCCTGTTGGCGTTTACTAAAAAATCAGAAACAACCTGTTCTGTCGGGGATCGGGGGGCAGGCAGCTGTTGCCATAATTTCTTATAAGATTCCAGCTCCAGGCAAAGGGCTGATGAAGCATATTGCACTTGAAAAGCCAAAGTGGCTTTGTCCAGCTTCTTTTTAAACTTCCCGACGGTTCTGGAATGCTCAGGCAATCCCAGCAGCCTGTTTCTCCCTGAATCAATGATGACGGAGGAAACCTCCCGGGCTGAACTGTTAATCATTTCCCTCAGCTTTCTATTGTTCTCCTGATGGATGATTTCAGCTACCTCCCTGTGGGAGGCAAACAGGGAGCCTGCTTTTTGTCTGTCATGGGGGTGGAGCACAAACACCCGGAGGTAGGGGCAGGATCGATCCATTTTATCAGGCTCATTTAATCTGCTTTCCTGTACGGGGTCCGCAATAAAGTAAATTTGGGTGGCTCTGACATTGCCCTCAGCATCGATTAACTGCACCAGAGGCTTGTCGCGATAGATGTTTCTTAAACAACGAGAGTCGTGCAGTCCATCCCTCTGCAACACCCCCGTTTTCAGATAACTTCTGGTAATATTCTCTGCCTTAATAGGGTTTTTCTGTTCTTTTTGAAAAGTCTCGGTTATCCCGGCCGCGACAAAGCGTGAATTTTTCAGACAAAAAGCGCAGGTTAATCGCTCATCAAGCCCTTTGACCCCCGGGGCTGCGGCCTGAGTTTGCAGCAGGGATTTGTCTGCTGCTTTATCACAGGCATAGCTTCCGGAAAAAAACAGGCCTTCATCAACATAGTGGCTGAGCAACTCGGGGGTGTTTAATAACATACGACATAGTCCAGATTCACCCTTGTGCTCGGTAAAAGTCTGGTATCGATCAGCAGTAGTGTTGGGCAGCGAGCAGCGTCCGGCGTTGCAATGATTTTCATACCAAATCGTCGGGTCCATCCAACAGGAATCATCTTTAATGCGCCGCTCTTTCGGATCAGTAATAGCATCTATTTTGCGGGTTACATCAAGCCAGCTTCGCACGACCCAGATATCTCGCTCCTGGAGCGTCTTGATAACCAGGTTCAAACCCTGCACAAAGCCCTTGTGCTCATCAACAAGATAAAGACGCTTGCCAGGGTTCAGTGGGATGACGGTGTAACCCGGACCATTGCAGGTAAGAAGAAAAAAGCCAACGACATCTGACTCAAGTTTAGCCTCCAGATAATGTCCCGGGGCGGTGCTAAGGGAATTTGGCTTCGTTAGCGGTACTGATTTATGTCTGGGGTCTTTTTCCAGATTGGCACTGGCCGGACAAATATCAAAATCACCATGCTGGTTCATCATTCTGTCGATTTCTGAAGCAGATTTTGGGACGCATCGAACGAGCATATTCGACCTTGACCTCATACTTTATATAAACGTTAGTGACCATTGTGCAGACTGTTTTTTCATTGGATAGTTCCAAACTTTTTGTCGTATAAATTCCGGAGTCTGAAGAAAATATTGTCTAATTAATGGGAAAAACTTGTGCAGCTAAATTCGTGCGCCTTCCTGCGGCAAATATTGCTTTACTATTTATCGGGGCAGAGATCAGACAGAGTTATATAACTTGAATTCATTATTTCAGACTCGGAAATAAACTCCAGATTTGTTAACGGTCAGAGGTTCTATGAACAATAAGATTGAGATTGGTGATAATGCTAACTTTTCCCTTCAAAGCTGCGGTAGAACAATCCCGTGTCACAATCAGGCAGGAGAAAAAACGTCAGAGAGGGTTTCGGTTGTTCCCCCGGAACAGGTGTCGCCTTTATTGGCATTACCAGATGAACTCCTGGTTAAAATTGCTGACAACCTGAGTTTCGTTGATTGGCGAAGCCTGGATTTGACCAGCAGGCGGTTAAATACACTTTTTAACACCGAAGAAAGGCTGCAAATCCTATTCGTTCGATATTATGGATCTCCCTCCGAAGCCTATAGAAAAATAATTGAAAACAGGGGGATACCTGCTGTTCCAAACAATGAAATCAAGAACCCTTTTTTACGACTTGCTTATGGAAGATACGTAAGCAATGAATACCTGGCTTCTCTGGGAAATGATGCCTCGCAAACCTGTATGAAGACTCTGTCTGGGCATACTGGCGAGGTGATGTCAGTCACGCCACAGGCTGATGGGCGGCTGGCTTCTTGCGCTGCTGACGAAACCGTAAGGGTGTGGGATCTGAGCAAGCCCGATGGGTCGCAATGCGTGATGACGCTGAAGGGACATACTGGCATTGTACGCTCAGTCACGGAATTGCCTGATGGGCGGCTGGCTTCCTGCTCTGATGATGAGACCGTAAACGTGTGGGATCTGAGTAAGCCCGACGGGCAGCAATGCGTGGCGACGCTGCGTGGGCATTCCTATCACGTGCGCTCAGTCATACCATTGGCCGATGGGCGGCTGGCTTCCTGCGCTACTGACGGAACCGTCAAGGTGTGGGATCTGAGTAAGCCCGACGGGAAGCAATGCGTGGCGACGCTGCGTGGGCATACCACGGGGGTGAGTTCAGTCACGCAATTGCCTGATGGGCGGCTGGCTTCCTGCGCTGGTGATAAGACCGTAAAGGTGTGGGATCTGAGTAAGCCCGACGGGCAGCAATGCGTGGCGACACTGAATGGGCATAACCAATGGGTGACATCTGTCACGGCATTTGACGATGGGCGGCTGGCTTCCTGCTCTCTTGACAAGACCATAAAGGTATGGGATCTCAGCAAACCTGACGGGCAGCAATGCGTGGCAACGTTGAATGGGCATACCAGCTGGGTGAGATCTGTCACGGTATTGGCCGATGGTCGGCTGGCTTCCTGTGCTGGTAGCTATCTTGATTTTGGCGGCTCTGGTGACAAGAGCATAAAGGTGTGGGATCTGAGCATGCCCGATGGGCAGCAATGTGTGGCGACGCTGAATGGGCATGAAAGCTGGGTGAACTCAGTCACGCAATTGGCCAATGGGCTGCTGGTTTCCTGTTCTGACGACCAGGACGTAAAGGTGTGGGATCTCAAGGCGGGGGCCGTGCGTATCGACGCACAAGGGCATACTGACGGGGTGAGCTCAGTCACGGCAATGGCCGATGGGCAGCTGGATTCCTGCCCCCCCTGCTAAAAGAAGAAAAATCATTGCTTGATAATGAAAAAAATACCAATGCTGTCTGGGCTAAAAGTCGCCGTGCAGCGGTCTGCCTTGGAGCCCCGGCAATTTTTCAGGATCAGGCAGGAGCGTCTTCTGGATATTGATTATGAATTTCTCATTTTCTGGCGATAGTTTTGCATATCCGTCAGCTTTTGCTGAAGTTTTGATTTGAGCGAGAAGTTATCACCTGACATCTTTAATGCATACTGCAGGTGTCTGATAGCATCATCCAGATTGCCATTCAGGAAGAAGTACTCAGCCCTTGACTGATGCAGGCCGACAATATCCTCTGCCAGCCCCTGAACTTCCGCCAGCTCAAACCAGATGTCCGGATCGTCCGGACGGAGGCGGCTGAGTTTCTGCAGCTCATCCCGGGCGCTGGCATAATCCTGTTGTTGCAGCAGAATTTCTGCCCGGGTGGCCATCAGCGGGTAGCTTTGTGGGTTGGTACTCAGTGCCTGGTCGATGCGTTTAAGACCCTGGCTGGCTTTTCCGGAGGCGGCTTGTACCAGAGACTGGGTCATAATCAGATAAGGGTTATCAGGGTATTGTTGCAGCAGAAGATTCATTTGCTGCTCTGCGACCGTGAAGTTTCGGGTTTTCATGCTGGCCAGCACCAATCCATATCGAGTGGGAGCCAGGCTGGCTGTTGATGCGGCGGTTAATCCGGACTCTAATTCCTTGTTCAGCTGTCTGGCCATTTCGTGATGGTTGTTGCTGTTCAGGACGGCGGCACGCACTCGCATGAATTGGTAGTTTTGTGAGCCTTTCGTAGTTTTTAACTGCTGGTCTGACATCTGGTCAGCCCGGGCCCGGGAGTCTGCAATCCGGTTTTCTGTCACCGGGTGTGTCAGCAGGAATTCCGGAGGACGGCTGCCGTAGCGGCTGGCTTTGTTCATTTGTTCAAAGATTTCAGGCATGGCCTGTGGGTCAAAGCCGGCCCTGGCAAGGGTGGTGATGCCGATGTTATCCGCTTCCCGTTCAAACTGGCGACTGAAACGAAGCCGTGCACTTTGCATTCCAGCCACGGTTGAGGTCAGTGCTGCGGCACCGGCATCTCCCCCTGCGGTGGCCATGATCAGTATGGACCCAAGAATGGCGGCGGCATTGGGGATGCTTTTGTTCCGTGCCTCTTCAACATTGCGGGCGTAGTGACGCTGGCTCAAGTGTGCCAGTTCGTGTGCCAGAACGGCGGCAAACTGGGCTTCGGTTTCGGCATTGAGAAACAGGCCGGTGTTAACGCCAACGATGCCGCCCGGGGCGGCAAAAGCATTCAGGACCGGGCTGTCAATCACCAGCGGGACCAGCCGGTGATCTTGTAGTTGGCTGGCAGCGGCCAGTCGAAAGATAAGGTTTTCCAGGTAGTCTTTCAGTTGCGGGTCAGAAACCATGGGGGTCTGATTGCGCAGGGCTTTTAACCATGACCGTCCGAGCTCATGCTCTTCCTGTTGGGAAATAATACCCGAAGTGCTATCACCCAGGCTCGGCAGGTTGAGGTTGCTGCTCATGGTGGCGCTGGAGTAGGTCGACAGTACCGAGGTCAGTGCTGTGGCTAAGATAAGTACTGACAAAAAGCCCGCTCGTTTCATAGAATATCCATACCCGTGTTTTCTACAGTACACTTTATCACGAATCTGTTTATGGTTGAGCAATATCATAATAGGGTTGTTCATAGACGGGATATTTCCGCTTTTAACCATTTGCGCGCTAAAGTGCTTAAACAGTTTTGTCGTTTACACTGTCGTTGATATTAACGTTGGGTATTTATACTGTTGCAGCCTGTAAAGAATGAGTCGTTATTATGGATGTTGATCAGGAGCTTGATCTTAAAGGTATGAACTGTCCACTGCCACTGCTGAAAGCCAAACAGGCACTCAGTCGAATGCAGTCAGGTCAGGTTATCAGAGTGTATGCGACAGATCCCGGCTCGGTCAGGGATTTTGCCAGCTTTGCTAATATCAGCGGGCATATCCTGCTGGCCAGTGAAGAAGAGCACGGCGTTTATATCCATACATTGCAGCATAAGTAGTAAGGGATTTGCGTTGAATAATGAATCTTGAGTCGTTGAATAACTAACGGAGCATTTGATGCTGAATGTCATTAAGGGATGGTTGCACAGCTATCTCTCGGATCAGGAAGCGATTGTGCTTCTGATCCTGTTGCTGGTTGGCTTTGTTGTTGTGCTGACCATGGGGAAAATGCTGGCACCGGCATTGGCTGCTTTGATTTTTGCGTTTCTGATGCAAGGCCTGGTGAACTGGCTTGAGCGACAGCGAATGCCTCATCTTCTGGCCGTTAACCTGGTTTTTACCGGATTTGTTGCTGCGTTGTTGCTGGTGATTTTTGTGGTGGTGCCGCTGGTGTGGGAACAGGTGACACACCTGTTAAATGCCATGCCAGGCATGGTTCGTCAGGGGCAGGCGTTGCTGGTGAGTTTGCCAGATCTATACCCCGGCTTTGTTTCTGAGCACCAGGTTAGCCTGCTGGTCACAACCATTAATAAGCACCTGGCCGATTTTGGGCAGTGGGCATTGTCTTTTTCGCTGTCTAAGCTCCCCGGTATCGTTGCTCTTCTGGTCTACCTGATTCTGGTGCCTATCCTGGTTTTCTTTTTTCTCAAGGATAAAGAGGTTTTGCTGGGCTGGATGGCCGGCATTCTTCCTCGCCGTCGCAGGCTGATTGACCAGGTTGCTGATGAGATGAATGACCAGATTGCCAACTATATCCGGGGGAAGGCGATAGAAATTGTTATTGTCGGGGGTGTCAGTTATGTGCTGTTTGCCCTGTTAGGGTTAAGCTATTCTGCGCTTCTGGCGGTGATGGTCGGTTTCTCGGTTGTTGTGCCCTATATCGGGGCGACCGTGGTGACGATTCCCGTTGCCATTATTGGTTTTTTCCAATGGGGATTGGATGATCAGTTTGTGATTCTGATGGTGTGCTATGGGATCATTCAGGCGCTGGATGGTAATGTGCTGGTGCCGCTGCTGTTCTCTGAAGCGGTGAACCTTCATCCTGTTGCCATTATCATTGCCGTTCTGGTGTTTGGCGGTTTGTGGGGGTTCTGGGGGATCTTTTTTGCCATTCCCCTGGCAACCTTGTTAAAGGCGGTAATGAATGCCTGGCCGACAGTGGCGGATGTGGAGTTAAGTTAAAGACAACTACTGAAAAAGTGGGCAATGCCCGCTTTTTCAGTTCGCAAGAGAGCGTTTATTACTCCGCTTTTTATTACTCTTCTTCGTTGCTGTTGTCACTGCTATCGGTCTGCGCCTGAGTATCTACCATTTGTGCGGCCTGCAGAACATCTTCAACATGCCCTTTAATGCGAACCTTGCGCCACTCGTGTTGCAGTACACCATTGCTGTCGATCAGGAAGGTGCTTCGCTCGATCCCCAAATACTCCTTGCCATACATCTGCTTTAACTTGATGACGTCAAACAGTTTGCAGAGCGTTTCATCTAAATCAGAGATCAGCTCAAAAGGGAACTCGTGTTTGGCCCGGAAGTTTTCATGAGCCTTGATGCCATCTTTGGATACGCCAAAGACCAGCGTGTCTGACTCTTGAAATTGGCTGTAATGATCTCTGAAGGCCTGTCCTTCACTGGTACAGCCTGGGGTATTGTCTTTTGGGTAGAAAAACAGGACGACTTTACGGCCTTTGAGTTCAGAGAGTTTGACCGTCGTGTCACTGGTCGCTTGGGCGGTAAAGTCAGGAACGGGTTGGCCCAGAGTTACGCTCATGTTTTATCCTTAGTCGCTCTCATTAGTCATTATTAATTTCAGGGGAGTTAGTTTAAACCATCACTGAAAAAAAGGCAGGTCTTAAAAGGTATTCAAATATTTTAAGCTTTTTCTCTTCTTTTTTTCTCAACTTTTTTTGACTTCAGTTTTTCAACAAAGTTCAACAAAGCCGGGCCGGGATGGATTTCGGCCTTGTGAATGTAAAAGGGCGTTAGTAACATTACGCAAGATTCTGCCTTTAGGAGTGAACTGATGATTACCGGGAGCCTGGTGGCTATTGTTACCCCCATGTATGGCAATGGTGAGCTGGACTGGGAGAGTATGCATGCCCTTGTAGAGCATCATATTGACCAGGGGACGGATGGGATCGTGGTGGTGGGTACCACGGGTGAGTCAGCCACTCTGACGGTGCAGGAACATTGTGAAGCCATAAAACGCGTGGTGGACCAGGTGAATGGCCGGATTCCCGTGATTGCCGGTACCGGGGCCAACTCAACCGCAGAGGCCGTCCACCTGACGGCGGAAGCCAAGGCATTGGGCGTGGATGCCTGTTTGCTGGTGACCCCCTATTACAACAAGCCGACTCAGGAAGGGCTTTACCTTCATTACCAAACGGTGGCTGAATCGGTGGCGATTCCCCAGATCCTCTATAATGTTCCCGGCCGAACGGCGGTGGATCTGCTGCCGGAAACCATTGGCCGCCTGAGTCAGCTGGACAATATTGTCGGCGTTAAGGAAGCCACGGGCATTGTTGAGCGTGGCCAACAGATTCGGGCGTTGTGTGGTGAAGACTTTGCCATTTACTCCGGTGATGATGCTACCGGTATGGAGCTGATGCTCCAGGGGGCAAATGGCGTTATCTCTGTGGTCAATAATGTTGCACCAAAGATTATGCATGAATTGTGTGTTGCTGCCACGGCGGGCGATCGCAATACAGCTCAAGCGCTCAATGCCCGGATTGAAGCATTGAGCAGTCAGCTCTTTCTGGAAGCCAATCCGATTCCAGTAAAATGGGCATTAAAGGAGATGGGGATGATCAAGGACGGTATTCGTTTACCATTGACACCCCTTTCGGAGTGTTATCACTCCGATGTTAGAAGTGCACTGCAAAAGGCGGGGTTGATTTGATGGTTCCAGGTCAAAGGATCAGTGAGTTGCCAAGGCATGCCCGGTTGGGCCTGTCTGTTGTGATCAGCGCATTGGTGCTGACAGGTTGTGCCAACCCTTTTGGCCAGCAGGGGTATCTGCGGGATCGTGCCGGAGACTACATCGAGGCGCAGACCGCTGAGCCCATCACCTTGCCGGCGGGAACTCAGGCCAGGGAACTGGGGGATATTCTGGTGATTCCAGAGGCTGGCCTGACTGACCAGAAACTGCCACGGGAGTTCGAAGTTCCAAGGCCTTCCCAGCGATTGATGTTAAAAGAAGGTGATCATTACAGCCTTGAACGCAATGGCAGTCAGGAATGGTTGTCCGTTGATCGTGGGCCGGGTGAAGTGTTGCCCGGTGTGCTGGGTTATATTGAATGGCTGATGGAAGAGCTGGGTGTTGGCATTGCCAGCACAGAGTTTGACAAAGGCGTTGTTGAAACCCAGTGGCATGACTTTGGCAAGGATAAAGATCACGGTGTGATGTACCGGACATTCGGTAAATTATTTGGAGCTGATGATCTTGAGCCGATGGAAGAACGCTTTCGCTTTGAGGTTCGCAATGGCCTGAAAGGCGGAACCACCGAGGTTTATGTCTATCATCAGGGTCGGCCATTGGCTAAAAAAGGGAAACCGGCTGCGACTCCTGAGAACTGGGATAACTTGGGAGAGACAAGCAAGCGGAAGGCAAACGATGTGCTGGCAGAGATGCTGGTTTACCTGGCACGGGATGATGTTCAGTCATCGGTTTCTCTCCAGGCTCAGGGGCTTGATATTGCTTCAGTCACGGAAGCGGGCCGCGATGGTAATGGTAACCCGGTGCTGACGGTACGTGGCCTGTCCTATGCCCGTGTCTGGGACGCTGTTGCCAATGCTATGGATAACGCTGGACTGAAGGTTGTTGATCGTAACCGTTCCGCCGGTCTCTTCTATCTTGCTGACAGTGTGCCACAACTGGAACAGGAGCAAGAGAAAAAGAGCTTCTGGTCAGGTTGGTTCAGTGATGAGCAAGACACCGATGTGTCTGATGAGCAGAAAACGCTGACGGTCAGGGTGAGTAATTACTCTGAGGCGGTTCAGCTTTCGGTAGAAAAGGATGTGAATACCTCAGCACCTGCAGATGTCAGTCAGAGACTGCTCAAGGTGATTCAGGACAATCTTCAATAAATAATGATCTTCAATAAATAAAGCAGGCGTAAGCCTGCTTTATTGCATCTATCCCTGAACGACAGTTGTTCCTTTTGATGGTTTATCTGGAATCGATCAAACCATACTCCTTATCCAGAATTTCAATAATCTCAGCCTTGGGGTTGTCAGAGAGTTCGAGAGACTTACCGGTAATCTTTTCAGCAATCGCTGTGTAAGTTCTGGAAAGGTCCATCAATGCGCTTTCCGGCAGTGCATGATCTCTGGCAAGGGCTTCCCGCTCTGGCATTCGCTCTTTATTCAGCAGGATATCAGGCTCAGGGAAGTGATTCAGCAGAAACTGCCGGAAGCTCTCTTTTGAATTTTCAATCACCTCGCCCTGACGATAGGCTTCACCGTCCCAAATCCTGGAGGAGTCCGGCGTGCCAACCTCATCCATATAAATCAGCTTTTCCTGTCCACGAGCATCGGTGACGTAACCAAACTCAAATTTGGTATCAACAAACATCTGGTCCAGGGCGGTCAGGGACTGGCTGATAACCGTGAAGCCTTCCTGAAGCAGGGTTTCGTAGCGGTCAATATCATCAGGATGGCGAAAATTGAAAGCCCTGTAATTATCTTCCAGGTCTTTGCGGGTAATATTGACGTCATCCGCCTCAGGGACTCCGGGAATGCCTGTTAACACCCCCTTGGTTGATGGAGTGATCAGTAGCCCCGGCAGTGGTTGATCTTTCTCCAGCCCTTCCGGAAGTCGTATACCGCAGAACTCGCGCTCCCCTTTGCTGTAGGCCCGCCACATTGAGCCGGTAATATACTGACGACCGATGGCTTCAATCATTACCGGTTGCGCTTTCTGGACAATCCAGACCAGTGGATGAGGGATCGCCAGGATATGGCTGTCCGCCAGGCCATGTTGTTTGAAGAGATTGAACCAGTGGTTAGAGATCGCATTCAGCGCAGCGCCTTTGCCGGGGACACCGTTCAGCCCCCCCTCACCATGCCAGATACAGTCAAAGGCACTGATTCGATCAGAAATAACCATAACGGCCAGTGGTGCATCGGCAGCGACATCATAGCCTTGTTCGTTGATCAACCGTCGGCTGTCCGCTTCGGTAAGCCAGTAGACGGAGCGTATCTTGCCGGAGTGAATAGGAAGGTCGGTGCGAATCGGGAGATCGTTGTTAACGGCCAGGACCTTATCAGCAAGACTCATTGCAGCTACCTGTTCTGTATTTTGTTTTGTAATGTCGATTTATCACCCATGATGGTGATACAGCTCTACCCGGCGCAAGGGGGGAGGTACGGTTCGAAATCATAGCAAATAACCCATGTTCTCTGTACAGGAAAAAGCAGCAAAACAACTCTGCAGATCGGGAACCTGCCCAGCTTGGATCGGGTTCATTAATAACTGTTTGTTATTTAGACATCGTCCCGGAGTTTTCGGCGGAGGGCTCATGGCTCTTGTTAGAGGGGGCTGGCAAAATTTTTTATGCACAAATGTCAAGCGATTGACGTGTATTTTTTTTCGCTGCCATAAGTGACTGATTTTGTAAGTACTTATTCTAAGTGCATGAAAAATAAAGAAAAAAATAGATCAAAAAATAGCCAGTTTAATAAAGGGGTAGTAAACATCGGTCTTTGTGACGGGTTGTGAGTGATCATCCACAAACTTATCCACAGATTCTGTGGGTAAAGTAATGATCGCGATGTCGGCTTGAAGTCTGGAAATACAAAGTACTGTTAATTCCAAGATATTCTTAAAGAAAAAGTTTGTGCTGCCGGGTCTATTCTCCGCTGGCTTGCGGCGAAGTGTTTAATCACATTGCTTCAGACGGAACCGGGTGCAAAAAAAACAGCGAGTTAAAAATGCTGACAAAGGCCTTATCGTCAGTTGAAAGTATCATTATTATTGCCTCATCGTTTAGTGGTCATTGCTGCTGCAAAGGCCCTGATCCCAGCAGAATTTCAAGGTGGCAAATGTGATGAATGAGCAAAGCTTCGTGGTGGATGTAACAGAAGCGAATATTCAGGAAGTGCTCCAGCAATCCGCAGATCAGCCCGTGCTTCTATATATAGGTATGCAGAGTGATCCGGCCTGTTCAGCGCAACTGGGTGTTCTGGAAGCGTTGGCAGCTGCTTACCAGGGGAAGCTGATACTGGCGAAAGTGGCCGCAGAAACCGAGCAGATGCTGGCGCAGCAGCTGGTGAGTCAATTGCAGGTAAGAGCATTACCCGGACAGGTGGTTTTGCACCAGGGAAGACCGGTTAAGGTGTTCAGTGGGCCCCAGTCAGAAGAGCAGCTGCGTGAAGTGCTGGATCCATTGACCATGAGTCCGGCAGAAATGATTCGCCAGCAGGTCGAAGCGCTGATGGCTGAAGGCGAAGCTGGCCAGGCACTGGAGTTGCTCCAGAACATTTTGCAGGATGAGCCTGATAACCATGCCCTGCAAGTGTTGCAGGTAAACCTGCTGCTGGAGCTGGGACGTATCGACGAAGCCCGGCAGTTGATGGCTGTGCTCCCCACAGACGCAGAAGGCATTGCCCAACCGAAAGCCAAACTGGCCTTCTACGAAATGGTTGCGGATGCCCCTGCCCGAAATGAATTGGCAGCCCGGCTGGCGGACAATGACAATGATCATGAGGCTCGCTACCAGCTGGCGATCCGGTTGGTGATTGCTGACCAGAATGAAGAAGCGCTGGAGAATTTGCTGACGATTGTTCGTCGGGACCGTGAATTCCGTGAAGACGGTGCCAGGCTGCTGATGTTGCAGGTGTTTGATCAGCTGGGGCAGGGTAATCCAATCGCCAAGCGTTATCGCGGCAAGCTGTTTGGTTTACTGCACTGATTTTGTCTCACCAAATCTTGATCCTCCACTCGCATTCCCGGACTCAGTCTCCTGGAATGCTCGTGCTATCTTTTCTGAACTTTATATTGATCCTGTGGTCAAAAAAGTAAGAGGAGCCATTCTTTCACCCGGATTGGTGTCGAGATAGCAGCTGAATCAGGAGGTTAATAATGAATTGTTTGTACGATGGAGCAGCTGCAATCGGCAGTGCTGTCGCTTACGTCCTGAAACAACCTTTGCGCCTGATCAGCTATTTTTGCGGCCGAGTTGTAGCGGGATTATCAGCAGTCAAAAAAAAACTGTTCGGCACCGTCGGGGAAAGTCAGCCATCCGCCACTGACCTGAACCAACGGTCGGTTTCAATACCGATGGCTGGCCAGTCTCCTTTGACGGGCGAGTCATCGGTAATGGTCGAGAATACTGACTGCTCAAAACCTGCTGCCGGTCACGATGCTAATCTGAAGCCTGATCCCGGGTCACCGGTTAATTTCCCCCAGTGCATCAACATAGGGTTTCTGGGTGCCAGCGGCGGAGGGAAATCGGCTTTGATTAATCTTCTGCGTGAAGTGGATGTTAATGCGACCGACGCAGCCCGGGAAACCGTTGTTTGTTCACAACAACGGGATACCCAGCGCTACAAGCTAAATAAGGCACCTGTTTATTTGTGTGAACTACCAGAGATCAAGGCAGATTATAACCCGAAGGCAATGGCCAATCGTTCAGGCCTCCTCGCCTACGATGCGGTGATTGTTCCTCATTGTTTTAACAAAGCACCTTATGATGCTATTGCTAATATGATAAGCCAGGTGAAAGAAGCGGGTATCCCACTCTATTTCGTTTACACCAAAATGGATAACGCTATTGCGAGTATTCGCAGTGAAGAAAGAAAGTCGAGTCCCTCTTTTTATCAGGATCTTGCCACCGGAGTTAAGGCGCAGATAAAGCGTGATTTCCAACGCTCCATCGGATCAGAGCTCAGCGATGACAATATTTTTATCAGCGGCTTCCCTTCCGACAGCAGAGAATTTGATGTGCCACAACTAAAACAGCTTCTCGGTAGCGTCCAGAAGAGAGCAGGGAATGGTTGAGGGGTGGCGCACGTGGCAGCGTTAGCTGTCGTCAAAACCAGAAGGCAATTCACAGGCAAAAAAACATCAAGCGCACAGAGGGAAACTCTCTAACCGTCGTGCGCTTTTCAGGTCAACCGCTTAAACAGTCTCTTTTTCCGGGATTTCCACCGAGAAGCTGGCTACCTCCTGTCTTTCCAGTGCTTCTTCGCTTATTCCGCCAAGGTTTTCCACCAGTTCATCCAGCATTTGTTGCAGCGTCAGCGTCATGATAGCGAAGTCTGCGTCAAACTGTTCGGCCGCTGTTTCAGCGTTGACTTCATCTAGCTGTTCCTGAACGGAGTCGGTGAACTTCAGTTTACGAATGACCAGGTCATCACCAAGTACAAAGCTCAGGGCATCATTCCAAATCAGCGCCATTTTGCTGACCTGTTTTCCTGCCTGAAGGTGAACCTCAACCTCTTCACCAATCAATTCCTGTTTACTGACTTTTACCTGTCCCCCTTCATCACCGGGCTCACGCAGCTCACACTCATCACCGAGCACCAGCTTGTCAGGCATGGGGATCTCCTGAGCCAGCCAGCGTGTCATGGCATGGGATGGCATGTTTTTCAGTGGCGGGTTAATAATCGGCAGACTGCCAAGGCATTCACGCATGCAGGAAGTCAGCTCTTCAGCTTTCTTGAATGAAGAGGCATCCACCACCAGCCAGCCTTTTGCCGGATCAATATACGCAAAGGTGTTCTGGCTGCGGCTGAATGCTTTGGGCAGCAGTTCCATCAGTACATCGTCTTTTAATGCTTTCTTCTCTTTGCTGAAAACCTGGCGGTCCTGTTCTTGTTCAATCTGTTCAACTTTTTCTTCCAGTGCTTCATTGATCACGCTGGCGGGAAGAATTTTCTCTTCCTTGCGGGCGGTGATCATAACGAACCCATTGCCGGCATGGGTCAGCAGTTCACCCTGTTTGCCTAACGGGGGAACCCAGCCATAGGTGCTCATATCCTGACTGCCACAGCTGCGAAAGCGTTTCTGGCGAAGTTGCTCTTCAAGATCGTCAACGGACGTTTTGAATGGCTGGGTAAACCGGTAAAAGATAAGATTTTTAAACCACATGATCGTTTCAGAATCCTGATTGGTCGGAAGTTTGGCCGCTTTCCATATTGTCCCATCCCTGTTGTCCCATATGGTCGGGCTGCACTTCCGGGTATGGGCTCAAGGCTGTGATGGAAAGCACATGTTAACAAAACCTGATCGTAAATTAGTTATTGATGTTGATAAAGAAACAGAGGGTATAAAAAAATTTTTTAATAACTGTTGCGTATCAACAGGTTAGCTGCTTATAATTCGCCGCGTTGTTGAGAGAGGCTCTCGGGAAGCTTGAGAGAACAAAGCAAAGTTCTCAACAATCTCTTTGATAAGATTCAGGGTGATTAGCTCAGCTGGGAGAGCATCTGCCTTACAAGCAGAGGGTCGGCGGTTCGATCCCGTCATCACCCACCAGCTAGAAACTAGTATCAAGATACTGGAAACTAGACAGCGGACCGGTAGTTCAGTCGGTTAGAATGCCGGCCTGTCACGCCGGAGGTCGCGGGTTCGAGTCCCGTCCGGTCCGCCATTTCTATTGTGTTGTTGGTGTTAACAAGTCCTGAGTGGGGCTTGATATCGGGGAGAGTTCTGGTAAAGTCTCCTTCCCTCAGTACTGATGACAGTGCTGGGATGATTGAAAAGTTTCAGCGGACCGGTAGTTCAGTCGGTTAGAATGCCGGCCTGTCACGCCGGAGGTCGCGGGTTCGAGTCCCGTCCGGTCCGCCACTTTATACCTGCTTTGAGAAGCGGGTAAACAGAGTAAACAATTTGGGTGATTAGCTCAGCTGGGAGAGCATCTGCCTTACAAGCAGAGGGTCGGCGGTTCGATCCCGTCATCACCCACCAGCTAGAAACTAGTATCTTGAAACTAGAGACTAGATAGCGGACCGGTAGTTCAGTCGGTTAGAATGCCGGCCTGTCACGCCGGAGGTCGCGGGTTCGAGTCCCGTCCGGTCCGCCATTTTATGCCTGCGTTGAGAAGCAGGTAAACAGAGTAAACAATTTGGGTGATTAGCTCAGCTGGGAGAGCATCTGCCTTACAAGCAGAGGGTCGGCGGTTCGATCCCGTCATCACCCACCAACTAGAAACTAGTATCTTGAAACTAGAGACTAGATAGCGGACCGGTAGTTCAGTCGGTTAGAATGCCGGCCTGTCACGCCGGAGGTCGCGGGTTCGAGTCCCGTCCGGTCCGCCATATATTAAAACCCTTGCAGCTTCTGTTGTGAGGGTTTTGTCGTTTATAAACCCTTATAACAAAGGGTTAAACGCATTTCTCTGGAGGATTCACCCTCCCCACAAACAAGCTATTTTCCACCATTTTTTGCCGTTTTCTCTCTTCTCTCTGAAAAAGTGGAGGACTTTGTCCTTCGAGTCCTCCAGCGTTTTTTCTTATTAAAATCAGTTTGTTAAGTTGTAGGTCATGCTGGAGGTTTTAGGACGTAGGTCTGGTAGGGGCTCGGAACCAGATTCGAAACATCTCATTATAGATTCCGATGTATTAGGGGGGGGAGTCTATTACTATGTATTCTGCAATTGAACTGAAGGACTTTTACAGTAGAGAGTCTATAGCGGTGTTTGTCAACATAGTTGTCGCCTCAACTTAAGCGGCTTTGCTTAGTTGATCATCAGCAGGCCTGTCGGGATTCAACCAGACTTCATCAGCCAGATCCCAGTTCCTTGTTGACCTCTTTCCCCAGCGCTCTGGGTGGCGTTCTTTGGCTTGTTCATAAACCTTTCTGCGGTTAGCCATAAGCATCTCGGTTTCACCACGATGCCTTTGCCCGGGTGTCAGAAATTTCAGTCCACTGTGCTTGTGCTCTTCGTTGTACCATTGGGCAAAACCATGCACCCAGCTACGTGCTGCTTCAAGATCAGCAAATGGCGTGCGC